>JAYEOJ010000044.1:0-5673 GCA_034722835.1 Bacteroidota bacterium
AGGCTCTGAACTTCCTCCAGGGAAGAGATCAGGCCGCCATGCGTGCGGGCGGGTTCATCCTCCGGGTAGTCCACCGCTACTCCCAGTGAACCGGCCAGGGTGGCCGTACTCACATCGATCAGCAAACCATCTATATTGTATTTTTCGGCAGCATGGATAAAGGCCCTCGCTGCCGATTGCGGGTAAGCCCCGAACTCTTTCATGCTAATCCCCTCTTCACGGGCTGCCATCAAAAAATTGTGGAGCATCACGGGACGTCGGTCGGTCCATTTGCCCTCCAATGCTGCCTGAATTCGTTCTTTACCAGTCATCTATTTAGTTCTTTATCCAGATTAGGCTTACTTATTCCTTCTTTCGATCTCCTCCAGGGTCATATTGCTGGTTTCGAACAGGAATTTACGGAATATGAAGAAACCTGCAAAGGTCATCACCGAAAAGAAGGCAAAGCTTAAACCGATCCCCACACCATCTCCGAAAGCCCCGGCTACCACAGGAAAGAGAAAGGTAATGCTGCCGTTTACGATCCAGACAGCGAAGGAACCCATGGCCACTCCCCTGGAGCGTATGCGGTTGGGAAATACTTCAGCCAGTAAAACGAATACCACTGCTCCCATGGACGATGCAAATGAAGCCACAAAGCCAATAAGGAAGAAAAGCATCAATCCACCCCCGAAAGTATCAAACAGAAACTCTATTGCGAACAATCCAAGGAAAAGAGCCATGCATATCATACCGGTAAGCAGCATCTTCCTACGGCCAAGGCGGTCGATATAGCGCATGGCCAGAATGGTGAAAAGCAGGTTGACCAGTCCCAGGATCACGGTCTGCCCGATGGCTGAATCGGTAGAAAATCCGGCGGCCCGGAAGACATCTGTGGCGTAGTACATCACGACAGCAATGCCGGTAAATTGGGCAAACATTCCAATGGTGATCCCAATGAGGGTGAATTTCCGGTTGGGTTTTTTGAACAGCCGTTCCTTTTTCTCCTGTTCTTCTGTCTCCAGAGATTCCTTGATCTCAGCCAGGAGTTCCCCGGTATCTTCTTCCGGATTAAGCTCCCGGATGATCTTTTCTGCGTCCTCCAGCTTCCCGGTTTTTATCAGCCACCTGGGACTTCTGGCTACCCGGAACAGCAGCACCAGGAAGAACAGGGCGGGCAGAGTTTCCGAGAGAAACATAAATCTCCAGTTATTGGGACCTATATGGATCAGGAGATAGTCCACAAAGAATGCCACCAGGATCCCCACCACAATGGCCAGTTGAAAGGAGACAATCAACCTGCCCCTATGTGAGGCTGGGGCGATCTCCGATATATAAGTAGGGGAAAGTACCGAGGCAATTCCCACCGCCAGTCCACCGATAAAGCGGGCCAGGATGAATACCTGAACATGGGTGGCCAGGCCAGTGCCGAATGCAGACAAAAGAAAGAGGATAGCTGATATCTTGAGCATATCCCGCCTGCCAAACCGGTCCCCGGGGCTGCCAGCTCCAATGGCCCCCACGATGCATCCGAGCAGGGCAGAACTTACTGCCCAGCCCGTCATGACATCATTCAGGTCAAAGTAAGTGGTAAAGAAGGGGAGAGCACCATTGATTACGGCCGTATCAAATCCATATAGCAGACCGCCTATGGCAGCCACAAGGGTATAAAGCAGAAGTTTTCTTTTCATATGATTCGGTGAGAGGCCATAAAAATAACCTTCTTTTAATAAAACACTAATGATTTTCGCCAATTCATAAAGATTTTATGTAAAAGGATAAAGCCATTTTTTTTTCCTATTTTCAAGCCTATGACTAGCACGGCACAAATACCCTGGGAAGAACGACCAGAAGGATCATCTGATGTGATCTGGCGCTTTACCGGGAACCCGATCATCGGGCGGTATGAGATCCCCTCTTCCAACAGTATCTTCAATAGCGCTGTGGTCCCCTTCGGGGAGGGATATGCGGGCGTGTTCCGCTGTGATAACAAAGCGGTGCAAATGAATATCTTTGCCGGCTTCAGTCAGGATGGAATCCACTGGGAGATCGATCATCAGCCCATTGAGATGCAGGCCGGTAACACACAGATGATCGAATCTGATTACAAGTATGACCCGCGTGTGACCTGGCTGGAAGACAGGTACTGGGTAACCTGGTGCAACGGCTATCACGGTCCGACCATCGGAATTGCCTACACTTTCGATTTCAAGGAATTCTTCCAGTGCGAAAATGCCTTTCTTCCCTTCAACCGGAACGGGGTCCTTTTCCCCGAGCGAATTGATGGCAAATATGCCATGTTGAGTCGTCCAAGCGATAACGGGCATACCCCCTTCGGGGACATCTACATCAGTTTCAGTCCCGATATGAAATACTGGGGGGAACACCGCTGTGTAATGAAGGTAAGCCCCTTTGAAAAAAGTGCCTGGCAATGTACCAAGATCGGGGCAGGCTCGGTTCCTTTACGTACAGATCAGGGATGGCTGATATTCTACCATGGTGTCATTAATACCTGCAATGGTTTTCGATATTCCATGGGCTCTGCTATCCTGGATCTGAATGATCCATCCAGGGTCCTGTACCGTACCCAGCCCTACCTGCTTGCTCCTGCCGTTTCGTACGAACTTGCCGGAGATGTCCCAAATGTCCTGTTCCCCACAGCTGCTGCATCTGATGAGGAAAAGGTTGCAATCTACTACGGGGCTGCAGATACTGTAGTAGGACTGGCCTTTGGATATCTTCAGGAGATTCTCGATTTCACCAGGTCCAATTCCCTCTGAAAACAGAAAAAGCTACATTTGTTCAATTATTTCCCAAAAACAGATCATGGAAAGAAGAGATTTTTTAAAGAAGAGCGTGCTGGGAGCAGCAGCTTTTACCATCGTACCAAGACACGTGCTGGGAGGACCCGGTTTTACGGCCCCCAGTGACCAGATTACCAAAGCCATCATTGGTGTAGGTGGAATCGGATACAACCACCACTTCACACGTGAAGGGCGACTGGTGGCCGTATGCGATGTGGACCGCCTTCACCTGGATAGGGCTCTTAAACGAGCCCGCGAAGGAGTGAAAGGCTATTCAGATTTTCGTGAGCTCCTGCTTCAAAAAGATATCGATATCGTACATATCGCCACCCCTCCCCACTGGCATGGAACCATGTCGGTGATGGCTGCTGAGGCAGGGAAGGATATCTGGTGTGAAAAACCAATGACCAGAACCATTGGAGAAGGAAAGAGGGTGATAGAGGCCGTACAAAACAATGGCCGTATGTTCAGACTGAACACGTGGTTTCGCTTCAGGGGTGGATTCTATGGGCTGGGCACTACCGTGAAACCCCTGAAGAAAATTGTGGATAGCGGAGTACTGGGATGGCCCCTGAAAGTCACCGTATCCGGAATAACCGGCTACGATTGGAAGTTTTACTGGAGTGGTGATAAGAACTTAAGTCCCGAGCCGGTACCCGAGCACCTCGATTACAATATGTGGCTGGGACCCGCACCGGTCAAACCTTACAATCCGCTCAGGGTACACTCCAAGTTCCGGGGCTTCTGGGATTATGACGGGGGCGGACTGGGCGATATGGGCCAGCACTACCTGGACCCTGTTCAATATATGCTCAGTAAGGACCATACCAGTCCCGTTAAGGTGGAAGTGGATGCTCCCCAGCAACACTCCGATGCAGTAGGATCCTGGCGTAGGATTACCTATACTTATGAAGATGGTTGTCAGATTATTCTGGATGGTGAGAACAGGGATAAAGATGCAGCCTACATTGAAGGACCCAATGGCAAGATCTTCCGTGGTTTCCGATCCACCATACCCAATATCCAGCAACTGGCTGCCACGCTGCCCGATCCTGAACCGCAGATTACCTCCTTCCATGAATCGGTCCGGACCCGTCAGAAGTTTGCGCTCAATGAGATGAACGGTCACCGCTCGTGTACTGTTGTTAACATGGGTGTAGCGGCTCTAAGGCTCGGACGCACCCTTCATTTTGATCCTGTGAAGCAGGAGTTTATTAACGATGAAGGAGCCAACCGGCTGATCTATCCTGAGATGCGTTCTCCCTGGAGTATTTAATAAGTGCTATGACTTTAAAGAATATAAGAATGAAACATATTAAAATTACCATCGTTACACTTTTGGCCCTGCTGCTGCTCTCCATTCCTCTGACAGCACAGGACAAGCGAACCCTGGATACCAAAGTGGCCGACCTGCTGGTACAGGTTCCTGCCAGCGATCAGCAGAAGCTGAATGAGCAGATGCAGGCAATGCTCAGCCTGGAAGAGGCGGGCCTGCAATTGGTCCTGGATCTTGTTATCCCTCCGGGAACAGGTGATGATACCAAAGCACGAGTAGCCATTGAGAGCCTTTCACGCTATCTCAGTCAGTCCGGCATGGAAATGCAACAAATTCGCTGGGAAGCAATGATCCTGGAGGAGATTGAAAAAAGGGAGGATCCCTTTGTACAGAGTTTTTTTATCAGCCAGCTAAACTACTTCGGTAGCGAGGCAGCTGTGGAGAGCCTGAGTGACTACCTGACCGATCCCAAACTACAGGATCCAACCATCAGAGCCATACGGGATATAGACCCGGATGAGGCAGCTGAACTTTTTGTGAATCAACTGGACAAGTGTGAAGGCAGGGCTCAGATTGCACTGATCAATGCCATCAGAGAAACCGGGAACAGCAGTCATGCAGAAGCAGTGGCTGAACTTGCCGGGAGCAGTTCTCCTGAACTGCAACGAAGTGTGCTGGCCTGCCTGGAAACATTGGGAAATCCCGAATCCCATGGGCTGTTAAGCAGTGCAGCCAAAAAAACGAGATACCTGCCAGAGCCCACCCGTGCCACCGGCAGCCTGATCCTCTATGCTCAGACCTTATCGGAACATAATAACCAGGACCTGAGTCTTAGAATTTGTAAAAGCCTGTTAAGAAAGTGTACAGCTCCTGAACAGGTCCATTTCAGAAGTGCCGCGCTGATCACCGCTGCTGAAGGGGAATCCCTTGAGAAGAGCGTTTCCATGCTTGTAGATGCCATGAAGGAAGAGAACAAGGTCTATCGTATGACAGCAATCCGGTATGCAGCAGAAAACAATACTCCGGTCGATCCCTGGATTTCAGCTCTTAAAAGCAGCAAGAGCAATGATGTGAAAGCCGAGATACTCAGCCTCTTCGGAATGTTGCACAGCAAAGAAACTGTGGATGTGGTGAAGAGCTATCTGGCCAATCCGGATCCGGGAGTTCGTCAACAGGCAGTACTGAGCCTGGCACTGATCAAACATAGCGAGGCGATTCCCGACATACTCAAATATACACTCTCCTACCCGGCTGAGCCTGATAGCGAAACTGCAAAAGCAGCTCTGTTGCAAACCCTAACCTTGGATCAGCTTCCTCTGCTTACAGCAGCATTGGACGAGGCACCAGAAGGCGCAAAGGTTGTATTGATAGAGGTAATCGCTGCCAAAGGCGACCCGGGCTCCTTTGACACCCTGTTCAGTCTGACCGAACAGGCCGGAGCTGTAAGAACAGCATCTCTTAAGAATCTTCATATGGTCTCCGACCAGGGCGACCTGGGAGACCTGATGAGACTATTTGATCAGCTGGAAGATAAAGATGAGATGACCTATGTTGAAACGGCCCTGATAGCTGCCATCAACCGGGGTCCCCATAAGGAAGTTAGCACACAGGCCC
>JAYEOJ010000045.1:0-5662 GCA_034722835.1 Bacteroidota bacterium
CTTGCATCACCCGCGCTTAGCGATTCCATGCTCTGGACCTATCTCTACCTGGATGAAATGCTGGAAGAAACATCCCTGACCATTATCGGAACAGGAGATATCATGCTTGGAACCAACTATCCGTCAGAAAGTTATCTTCCGCCCGATCGGGATTGCAACCCCATTTTAAGACCTGTTCATGAGGTGCTCCAGTCGGGCGACCTGCTTTTCGGAAACCTGGAGGGTGGCTTCTGTTCGGAGGGAGGGACTCCGAAAAAATGCAGGGATCTGACCAAGTGTTATGTGTTCAGGATGCCCGACCATTTTCTGTCATGCATTCTGGAGGCAGGGTATGATGTGCTGAGTGTGGCCAACAACCACGTGAACGACTTTGGCCCGGCAGGCCGGACATCTACTGCCGCCATGCTCGATTCGGCGGGCATCGCCTATGCCGGATTTGTGACCCATCCGTGGACCCTGTTTGAAAAGGGCGGAGTGAAATACGGATTTGCGGCTTTTGCTCCAAACCGGGGATGCATGGACCTGAAAGATTATGACAAAGCTGCTGAGATCACAGCCATGCTAGATTCCATGGTTGATGTGGTGATTATTTCTTTCCATGGCGGTGCCGAGGGAAAAGAACATCAACATGTGGTGCGTGGTGATGAGGAGTACCTGGGCTACAACAGGGGCAGTGTTTACCATTTTGCACACCGGGTGGTGGATGCAGGCGCCGATGTGGTTTTCGGACACGGGCCGCATGTGACCCGGGCAGTGGAACTATATGGAAACCGCCTGATCTGCTACAGCCTGGGAAACTTTGCCACCTACAGGCGCTTTAATCTGAGCGGGCCCAATGGGATCGCCCCCATTATCAAAGTAAGGGTGGACAGGGAAGGCAACTTCCTGCAGGGAGAGGTGGTTCCCATCTATCAACCGGGAGAGGGAGGACCAAGAATCGACCCGGCCGGCAGGGCAACAGCAAAACTGAAAACGCTGACCGAACTGGATTTTCCTGATCAGGAACTGGTGGTGGATGATGACGGGATTCTGTGGAAAAATGATTAAATTGAACTCTGTTTAATTGAAAATTAGTGTCCTATGCCTTATAAGGAAGCCAAAGTTGAGAAACTCTATTACTCCATTGGAGAGGTGGCAAAAATGTTTGATGTGAACACCTCCCTGATCCGATTCTGGGAGAAGGAGTTCGATATCATCAAACCCAAGAAGAACAAAAAGGGGAACCGGCTTTTTACCAAAAAGGATATTGATAATTTCCATATCATCTATCACCTTGTGAAAGAGAAGGGGATGACCCTGAAGGGTGCCAAGAAGAAGATGAAGGAGAATAAGGAAGATACGGAACACAACTTCGAAATCATCAGGTCCCTGGAACAGATCAAGGAGATGCTCACAGATCTGGTGTCATGATACTCAGGGAGATTACCGGCTACCTGGAGGGCCTTGCACCGCTTTCTCTCCAGGAATCATATGATAACTCAGGATTGCAGGTGGGTGATCCCGGTATGGATGTCAGCGGGATCCTGGTAGCTCTGGATGTAAGTGAGGAAGTGTTGCTTGAGGCTGAAGGTCTGGGATTTAACCTGGTGCTTGCTCACCACCCGGTGATTTTTGGCGGACTCAAGTCCCTTACCGGAAGAAATGAACCCGAGCGCATTGTAAAGCTGGCCATTCAGAAAGAGATAGCCATTTACAGCTGCCATACCAATTTTGATGCCATCTCGGGAGGGGTGAATACCGCACTGGCAAACAGGCTGGGACTGGTGGACCAGCAGATCCTGGATCCCATGAGCGGAGCACTGAAGAAGATTGTGGTATATGTGCCACACGCGCAGCTGGATCAGGTGAGGCAGGCCATGTTTGATGCCGGGGCCGGGCATATTGGGGACTATGACTCATGCAGCTTTAACTTGGAAGGCAGGGGAACCTTCAGGGGCGGAGAGGATAGCATTCCTTTTGCCGGTGAAGCAGGAGTGTTTCACCAGGAGCCTGAGACCAGGCTGGAAACCATTGTTCCGGCGACTCTGGCAACCAAGGTTGTCAGGGCCATGACTGCAGCGCACCCCTACGAAGAAGTTGCTTATGATATCTATCCTCTGGAAAACAGCGATCCCCGCAGAGGAATGGGCATGATTGGCCGCCTGGAGCATCCCATGGAGGAGGAGGTATTCATGGGATTCTTGAAGGACCGTTTCAGGGCCGCAGTGGTCAGGCATAGTGCCCTTCTGGGAAAGACGGTAAAAAAGGTGGCCGTTTGTGGCGGATCCGGCAGTTTTTTGCTGGGGAAAGCCAGAGCCCGGGGAGCGGATGTTTTTGTAACTGGCGATATGAAATACCACCAGTTTTTTGAGGCCGAAGGGAAGATCGTGGTGATGGATATTGGTCATTTTGAAAGTGAGCAGTTTACACGGGAGCTTTTTTATGATCTACTTATGAAAAAATTCCCTAAATTTGCAGTCCGTTTATCGGAAACAGAAGAAAATCCAATTAAATATTTTTAGTAAATGGCGAAAGCAAAAAAAGGTGCAGAAGTTGCAGAGATGACAGTTGCCGAGAAATTGAAAGCATTGTATGACCTGCAGCTGGTAGACACTTCCATAGATAACATTAGAATCCTCCGCGGGGAGTTACCTCTTGAGGTTCAGGATCTTGAAGATGAAATTGAGGGACTTCAGACCAGGGTTTCCAAGTATGATGATGACATTGCTGGCCTGGAGAAATCCATCAGTGGAAAGAAGCAGGAGATTGCCAATGCCCAGGAGCTGATCAAGAAATACGAGGAGCAGCAGAACAATGTAAGAAACAACCGGGAATACGACTCCCTTTCCAAAGAGATCGAGTTCCAGACCCTTGAAATTGAACTTTCGGAAAAACGCATCCGTGAATTTACGTCACAGATAGAGGAGAAGAAAGAAGTGATAGGGGAATCCTCAGAGGTTCTGGAGGGACGTAAACTGGACCTGGAGAATAAGAAGAAGGAGTTGGAAGATATTATCGGTGAGACCCAGAAGGAGGAAGAAGTGATGGAGAAGAAGTCAGCCAAGCTGGAAGAAATAATTGAAGAGCGTCTGATTTCTGCTTACAAGAAGATCCGGGGAAATGCACGCAACGGACTGGCGGTTGTGCCGGTGGAGCGTGATGCCTGTGGCGGATGCTTTAATAAAATTCCTCCCCAGCGTCAACTGGATATTGCATCCAAGAAAAAGATTATCGTCTGTGAGTATTGCGGGCGGATCCTGGTAGATTCCAGGGACACTGAAGCGGATAAATAGTCCCCTAGGGAGTGATCACTTCCCTGCAGCCATTGAGGCGGGACCGGGTATCTTCCAGGAAAAGCGTCATTTTGTCCCTGTCTTCGGCCGACATAGCCGAAAGGCTTTCAGAACCAGGATCAAGATTAGCAGGCACCAGCGTAAAGCGGGTGCCTTTTTTTGTGTATGGTTTCCAGACCCATACGGGCAGGTAGGCATAGCTGGTAATTTCCTTCTCAGGCAAGGTGTTTGCTTCCGCCTTGTTCTTGCTCAGAACCAGCTCGAAAAGGATACCTCCGTCCCGGTATCTCTTGCGCTGGTTGGAGATCAGATTGCCCATGGAATAAGCAACCAGGTCTCCCGATCCATGGCCCCGCACAGGTTGTACCACATGGGGATGTGAACCTATCACTGCATCAGCACCAAGTCCAAACAGGTAGGCTGCCAGGTCCTGTTGCCGGGAATTCTCAGTAAGCTGGTATTCCTGGCCCCAGTGTATGGTGACCAGGATAAAATCGGGTTGTGCGGTCTTTGCTTTCAGGAGGTCTTTGCTGATCTGTTTTCTGTCGATGCGATTCACAATGGCAGGTGGACGGTCCTTGATCCCGTTGGTGCCATAGGTGTAGTTCAATAAAGCGATCCGGATGCCCTTTTTCTCCACAATCAGAGGATAGCAGGAAGCACGGGAAGCCTGCTCCGTAAAGGTACCGGTTTGAATGATCTCCTTCTGGTCTAAAACCTCAATGGTACGGGACAGTCCCCTCCGGCCCCTGTCCAGGGCATGGTTGTTGGCATTTACCAGGATATCAAAGCCGGCCCATTTCAGGGCATCTGCCAGTTCATCCGGACTGGAGAAGGCCGGATAGCCTTTGTAAGGTTCTCCTGCAAACGTGACCTCCAGATTCCCGATCACCAGGTCGGCCTGCTGCAGGTAGGGCCGCAGGTATTCAAAACAGGGCTTGTAATCATAACCGGACTCACCAGTAGCCAGTGCAGAAGCGATCTGGGTATCATGCCCCATGATGTCGCCAGTAAAAACCAGCTTCAGCTGGGATTCCTGGGCAACAATAAGCAGGTAAAGACTTAGCCCGGCAAGGGTGATTAATGTTCTCTTCAAGTCAGAGTTGTTAACCATTAGCGGGGATCAATATAGCAATAAATCACCAGCCTCCGCCGGCACCACCTCCTCCGAAGGATCCGCCACCGCCCCCTGAAAAGCCTCCAAAACCGCCGCCGCCGCTGCCAAATCCTCCGCTACCGGAGGAGAAGTTCCCGAAGCTGCCGGAGTGACGTCCACCCGACAACATTCCCAGGGCCAGCCACAGGGGCAGGTTGCTCCGGCCCATGCCGGCACTTCTTCTTCTGCCTCCGAAGATCATGGATAAGACGATGATCATAAAGATAATGCCTCCAATAGATGCACCTCCTCCCGAAGAACTCTGTTTCCTGTACTCTTCAGGAGTGTATTCCCCATCCAGAAGGGAGATAAGGACACCGGTGGCTGCATCAACCCCCGCATAGTATTCTCCCTGCTTAAATGCGGGGGTAAGCTCGTTGCGGACAATCAACCCGGCTTCCAGGTCGGTAACAAACTCCTCGTTTCCATAGCCCGTGGCAATAAACATTTGCCTTTCCGTCATATCAAAAAGCATCACGATGCCGTTGTCCTTTCCCTGCTGGCCAACGCCCCATGCTTCACCGATCAGGGGTGCCAGCATTTCGGCCGGATATCCTCCATTATCATTGATGCTGACAATGAATATTTGTGTAGAGTTGTGTTGCTCGAACATGCCCAGTTTCTGGTCCAGCCGTGCCGCTTCTGCCTGACTGAAGATCCCGGCGTAATCGTTTACCCATGATTGGGGTGCCGCCGGCACCGGGAGTTCATCCTGGGCCACGCTCCACAGTGGAAGCACTACCAGGATAGCAATGGCTATAATCATGTATTTTCTCATTCCTGTTTTCCTCCAAATGATATTTCGTCCGACAGCTCATTTACATCTCCGTCCTGGTATGGGAAATGCGCTTTCAGGGCCTGTCCGGCCATCAGGATGCCTTCCTGAAGTCCGGAGGCAAATGCCCCTTCCCTGAAACTGCCCAGCATTTTTTCCTTGATATGATCCCAGAAATCATCCGTGGTGACCGCATTGATACCGGCATCGCCCAGGATGGCAAACTTGTGGTCCTTTACCGCCAGGTAGAAGAGCACGCCATTGCGTTGTTCAGTCTTTTGCATTTCAAGCTTCCCGAACCACCAGGCTGCACGGTCCAGAACATCCTCTTTACAATGGTTGTCCAGATGCACCCGGATCTCACCCGATGTATTGAGCTCTGCCTCTTTCACAGCCGACTTAATCAGCTCTTTCTCCTCTTTGGAGAAAAAATGTACAGCATTCATAATCTATATTCTA
>JAYEOJ010000046.1:0-5658 GCA_034722835.1 Bacteroidota bacterium
GGCTTCCTGTATGCCCCACCAGCGAATCAGGTAGTCCCAGGGAGTAAACCAGATATGGGTCTGTCCCTGTTTCTTTACGGGGAGGATGTCCCCGAACAGGTCCTGCATCAGGTGGAAGCGGATCTCCGTTGCTTCCTGGTTATGGCTTACCTTCGGAAGCCTGATTTTCTCCAGGTCCTCCATATGGCGGATCTGAATGTTGAAATGCCGCGAAACAATATCGCTGGTTTCATCCGTAATGGCCAGGTTCACGTCTTCAATGATGCCGAAATCGGTGCTGTGTATGGCCAGGGGACAATCCAGCCAGGGATTTAAGATCATGTCCCCGGGCATGTGTCTCCATTGGTAGAGAGTCCTGCGCATGAGTTCTTCCTGGGAGCGTGCCCATTCATTTTCACAGCGAAGACTCAGTTCTTCCTTATGGTTCATTTCGTGCCAGGGAATCTCGTTGATCCAGACCATGGGTCGTTCCGAATCCAGATCATTGAGTTTTTGCCACAACTGTGCTTTCTCTTTGTGAACGGGAAGGGATGCAACTTCTGCCCACTTTTCTGCCAGGGATCGGAGGACATCCACCTCCTCCTGTTTCAGTTCGATCTCCCGTGCTATTTCAGGGACCGCTTGATGGCTTGGATCATGTAACATTTGAGCGGAAAAATAATGCAATAGTTCCGAAATACCTACCTGATCCTTGGAATTTCCTGGCGTTGTAGGATGATTCCGGTGCGCGAAGGGAGATAGAGCTGCAGTTTGTGCTTCAGTCCAAAGGAACGCTCCACCATGCTCCGGTGCACCACGGAAGAATCGTAGCGTGAGAACCCCCCGAATTCGTGCTGATCACTGCATAGCAGGGTTCGGTATTTCCCGGCGTCCACGGCCAGACCGTAATCGGTATAGGAATTGGAAGGATGGAAATTGAATACAAAGAGCAAACCTGAACGTTCAAAGGCAATCACCAGGTCCCCCTGGTCGGTCTTTATATGGTTGCAGTAGGAGGAATAGATCTTGAATTTCCTTAAAACCCGGATCATTTCTGCGTCGAATTTACCCAGCTGTCGGTATTTTAATTCCTCGTTCTCCATCAGACTCCACTGGCGCCTTGCATACTGGTAAGACCAATTGTTCCCCTCCCTGGGAAAGTCGATCCATTCGGGATGACCAAATTCGTTACCTATAAAGTTGAGGTATGCGTTCCCCGCAGTGGCGGCTGTGATCAACCGGATCATTTTATGCAGGGCGATCCCCCGGTCCACTACCAGGTTCTGAGCGTCCAGGTTCATGTGCCAGTACATCTCCTTATCGATCAGGCGGAAGATGATGGTTTTATCGCCCACCAGGGCCTGGTCGTGCGATTCGGCATAACCCACCGTTTTTTCATCGGCCCGCTTGGAGGTAAGTTCATGAAAAATCTCTGAAACATTCCATGCCTCATCGGCCTTCTCTTTGATGGTTTTGATCCAGTAGTCGGGTGTTCCCATGGCCAGACGATAATTGAATCCTACACCACCCTTTTCTACAGCAACGGCCAGTCCGGGATAACCACTCATATCCTCTGCAATGGAGAGTGCTCCGGGTCTGATCTCCTGGATCATCTTGTTGGCCAGCGAAAGGTAAGTGATAGCATCCTCATCCTGTCCGCCATCAAAATAGAAATCATAGCTGGTGAAGTCCCGTTCCAGGCCATGATCATAGTATAGCATGCTGGTTACCCCATCAAACCTGAAGCCGTCGAAGCGAAACTCAGTGAGCCAGTAGTTCACATTGGAGAGCAGAAAATGACTCACCTCGTTTTTGCCATAATCAAAGCAAAGGGAATCCCAGGCCACGTGTTCCCTCCGGTGATCGCCATGGAAGAATTGTGCCGGATCGCCATCCAGAAGCCCGAGTCCCTCGTTCTCATTTTTCACCGCATGAGAATGGACGATATCCATAATCACTGCAATATTGTGGCCGTGGGCTTCATCAATAAGTTCCATTAACTCCTCCGGGGTGCCAAAGCGGGAGCTGGCAGCAAAGAAGTTGGAGACATGGTACCCAAAGGAGCCATAATAGGGATGTTCCTGGATGGCCATCAACTGGAGTGTATTGTATCCACTGCGGATTACATGGGGCAATACTTTTTCCCGGAACTCGGAATAGCTTCCCACCTTATATTCTTCGGTGGCCATGCCAATATGGGCCTCATAGATGAAGGGCTGAAACTCCTTGAGATCCGGAAGTGGATTCTTCCATTGATAAGGCTTTTGCGGATTCCATACCTGGGCATCAAACACCTTGGTTTCCGGATCCTGCACCATCCGGTTGCACCAGGCCGGAATCCGGTCACCTTCTCCACCTTCCCAGCGAATATGCAATTTATAGAGGTCTTCATGTTTAATGGACCCTTTATCCATTCGTAGCTCCCAGTTTCCGTGGTCGAGCCGCTTAAAACGAAAGCTATCCTCAAGCTGCCAGTTGTTGAACGTACCGGTAAGAAAGATTTCTGTGGCGTTGGGGGCCCATTCGCGCATCACCCATCCTTTCTCCTGTCTGTGCAATCCGAACCACAGATGCCCACTGGCAAAGGATTGAAGAGTGCCATCACCGGCCAGTGACCTTTCCCTTTCAAGGGTTTTATTCATGCGCCTGATTATGGCTTCACCATAGGGTTCCAGCCAGGGATCGTTCTGTATGAGTTCGGGTGTAGCGTCCATATGCTCATTAAAGTTACTATTTATTTGGAGAGAAAAATTGTTAATAGTATTGGAGTATGTCAAGCATAGGATTAATTTAGGGTCGCATTGAAGCAGATAAGATGAAGGTTTGGTTTATTGATGATACTTTTTCTCTGAAACGCCCGGTGGCCACCATTGGAATATTTGATGGGGTTCATATGGGGCACCGGTTTATCCTGGACCATTTAAAAGCCCAGGGGGAAACCCATGGGGGGGAAACAGTTGTTGTTACCCTCTGGCCACATCCACGCATTGTTCTGAATAAGGATCTGCAGGATTTTAAACTTTTGCATACCCGGCAGGAAAAGATCAGGGAGTTGGAGCGACATGGAATTGACCATCTGGTTATTGTCCCTTTCAATAAAGAGATTGCTTCGCTGACAGCCTGTGGATTTGTTCAGGACTACCTGGTAGAAAGGCTGGAGATAGAAGTATTGCTGGTTGGCTATGATAACCGCTTCGGCAAGGATCGCAAAGGGGATCCGGAAGGTTTGAATATGTGTGCCGAAAAGAACAGGTACAGGATTGAGAAATTACCTGAATACCGATCCGGGTACGGGACCGTCAGCTCCTCCTCCATAAGGGAATCAATCTTGAAGGGAGACTTGAAAAGTGCGGGGAAGATGCTGGGATATGACTATTATCTATCAGGAAACATCGTGGAAGGGAATCATATCGGAAGGCAGATGGGATTTCCCACAGCCAACATTCATCCACTTGATCCCAACAAACTGATCCCCATGAATGGAGTATATGCCATTCGTTCGGAGCTAAGAGGAAAGACTTACAAAGGGATGCTGAATATCGGCTTCCGTCCAACCTTAGACAGTGCCATGGCGGTGAAGACCATCGAGGCACATTTGTTCGACGTAAGCGGGGATTTTTACGATGAACAAGTAGTGATCCACTTTGTAAAGCGGGTGAGAGATGAGATGAAGTTCAGTGGACTGGATGCTTTGAAACAGCAGCTTAAAAAGGACAAAGCTACCATTCAGGGATTGTTGCAATAAATCTGTAAAAAAAGTGTATTTTTGCATTCCAAAATTGAAATAGATGGAAACAATGACATATAAAGAGACGCTTCCCTATAAGGTGGCTGATATCAGCCTGGCCGAATACGGAAGGAAAGAGATTGAGATTGCTGAGAAGGAAATGCCCGGACTGATGTCCATCCGAAGGAAGCACGCAGGAGCAAAACCGCTCCAGGGTGCCAGGATCATGGGTTCGCTTCATATGACCATTCAGACTGCTGTTCTGATTGAAACCCTGAAGGAGCTGGGAGGAGATGTACGATGGGCCAGCTGTAACATCTTCAGCACCCAGGATCATGCCGCTGCAGCCATTGCTGCAGCTGGAGTTCCGGTGTTTGCATGGAAAGGGGAGACCCTTGAAGAGTACTGGTGGTGCACTACGCAGGCTCTGAACTTTCCGGAAGGGAAAGGTCCAAATATCATTGTGGATGATGGAGGTGATGCCACCCTGCTGATCCATAAAGGATTCGAAGCCGAAGATGATGCCACGATATTGAATGTTGAAGCTTCGAGCCATGAAGAGGCGGTGATTTATGACACATTGAAAGGCATCCTCGCAGAAGATCCTGGCAGGTGGCACAGGACGGTACCCGAAATCAAAGGAGTATCCGAAGAGACAACCACCGGTGTACACCGGCTCTACCAGATGATGGAGCAGGGCAAATTGCTTTTCCCGGCCATAAATGTTAACGATTCTGTTACCAAATCGAAATTCGATAACCTTTACGGTTGCCGGGAGTCGTTGGCCGACGGTATTAAGAGGGCTACCGACGTAATGGTGGCAGGAAAGGTTGTTGTGGTTGCCGGTTATGGGGATGTGGGTAAAGGATGTGCGCACTCTATGAAATCTTATGGCGCCAGGGTAATTGTAACTGAAATTGATCCCATCTGTGCACTACAGGCCGCCATGGAAGGATTTGAAGTGAATACCATGGAAGAAGCTTTGAAGCAGGGAAATATTTTTATTACCACCACAGGAAACAAAGATGTGATTACAGCCGAACATATGGCAGCCATGAAGGACCAGGCCATCGTTTGCAATATCGGTCACTTCGATAATGAGATTCAGATGGCGAAACTGGAAGAATGGAAAGGGATCCGCAAGATCAATATCAAGCCCCAGGTGGATAAGTACCTCTTCGAAGATGGGCATGCCATATTCCTGCTGGCCGAGGGCAGGCTTGTAAACCTGGGATGCGCCACCGGTCATCCCTCCTTCGTCATGAGTAACTCATTCTCCAATCAGACACTGGCACAGCTTGAATTGTGGAAGAATAACTACGAGACAGATGTTTATATGCTTCCCAAGCACCTCGATGAGGAGGTGGCCAGGCTGCACCTGGAGCAATTGGGGGTCAAACTGACCACTCTTACCCCGGAGCAGGCTGAATACCTGGGTGTGAAAATTGAAGGGCCCTACAAATCAGACCACTACAGGTACTAGCTCATAGTATACTATGCATTTAAGCGAGTAGACATAAACTATCGAGTCCTAGTTGGTAATAATGAGGAGGTTTCCCTGAATGGTGGTGCGGTACTCTTCCAGAGGAAATTCGGCTGGCCCTGAATTTGGATAGGCTCCGTTTACCAGTACATAGGTGGAGCCACATTCGGGACATTCAAAAACACCCACAAAGTCCTCATCTTCCACAACGGCTTCATCATGTTCCGGGTATTCGGTACATGTCAGGTCATAGGCATAGAAGATCAGGTCGTCTTCCCTGTAGAGTACAATACCCTGATGCCCTTCATTGGGAAGAATTCTTGTTGTGCCTATTCCCATGTTACCCAGTTCGGCATACAGATCGAGGTCAACAAATACTTTGACATAGGGAATGATCTGTCCCCGGTTGTTTTCACAGGAGGGGGAGATCGCTGCCATAAATAGCAGGAGAATTCCTATTGAGAATATG
>JAYEOJ010000047.1:0-5646 GCA_034722835.1 Bacteroidota bacterium
TAGCCTGAATCTCCTGACCTCTTCCATGGAAAGTGGTGAAATTTCCTTATCGGAATATTTCTATAATTCTGATTTCTACTTCCGGAACCAGCAACTGTTACTCCGCTACAAAATGGAACTCATGGCACTGGAGGCAGATTTAATGAAAATTTACTACTAGCGATCAGTTGTGTTCATGGCCGCCGTCTTCGTGGCTATGGCCATGTTCACCTTCGCCTTCTTCGTCGTGACTATGTTCACCTTCTCCTCCGTGACCGTGTTCATTGTCACCTACCTCGGCGTGGGTTGACCAGGTCTCAAATACCTCATCACCAACCGCCAGTTCCACCTCTCGTTTTTCACCCGGTTCCAGATCGGCTGCCACAGTAGGGCCCAGTTCCTTTCCATTGGAAAGATGAATTTCCACGCGAACACGTGACAACATCTCATCTGATACATTTTCCACCGTACCCAGAAATGCTCTGGCTTCCTGATCATATTTAAGGACCAGGTGAGTGCCTTTTTTGACCAGGTCGTACACTTCGTCTATGGCCAGCATAGTCCCGTCCTCTTCTCCTTCGCCTTCCCCATGTCTATCTGCTTCGTGCAGTCCTTTGGCAGTTTCAAGCTTTTCAGCTTCCACAGCCTTATCTGCTTTTGGCTTGCTGTTACACGCAGCCAGGGCCAGTACGAATATGGCCAGAATTCCAATCACTTGCGTTTTCATTCTTTATGGTTTTAAATATCAAGTGTCATATATAGAACTATCCTTATATTCACATTACTTCTTCATGGACTCTGACAGTGCCATGGGATAAGTCCTACGGAGATCCTTTTGAATGTCATCTCCCAGTTTATCGTAGGGGATATTGTATCGATCCATGGCCAGCTTATTGCGGAAACTGTATACGGTCTTCCAGACCATATCGACCGATTCCACATATTGTCCATAGGGAATGTCTCCGTCATATTCCAGTGAAATCACATACTTCCCATCTTCCTTGCTTTCGATAAACTTCCGGAGCTTTTCATCCACCTCCCCTGGAGTGCTGTTCCGGGCCGTCAGATCAATGGTATGTAGCATGTCTCCCAGTTTTTCCATTTCCTTTTTATTCAGCATTTTAGCTTCTAAAGGAGGCAATACTCTTGGAAGTGCCACCGAATGGTACAAAAGAGGCGACAATGCCAGATCGCCATGTGGATAGCCTCCTTCAGCGATATGTAATGATCCCGTTCTTCTTAGCTCTTGCCTGACCTTATCCAGCTGTGACATGGGAACATCCCGGTCCACCAGAAACATGACTGTAAATCTGCTTTGATCCAGCATGAATACTCGCTCCTTTTCACTCTCAACCAGACCAGTCATTTCATCCAAAGTGACTTGCTTTCCATTGAAAGTAAGGGCCCATTCACTATCTCCATCCTTCCCCAGGCCCACGCGGCACATTAAATTTTCCGAATCCATCAATCTGTACTGAAAAAGATAAGGCAGATCCAGGTCCATGCTATTCTGATTCAGGTAATGGTCCAGGGTATTTGCAGCATCGGAGCGGACGTAGGTCGAGCTCTGATCCTGTGCCCACCACAGCCTTAGTTCGTTCCCGTTCAGGATATATCGAAGTGGTGTGCCTGCCGAACTCTCTTTCGTTGAGAGCACCAAAACATCATCCTCCACCTGTAGCAGGAAATCCCGGATTTCTAAACCTTCAGAAAAGGAAAAGATATTTCCATCGATATAGAGTATATTGCTGAAATCATCCTTCGTCTGTTTTACCCACAATCCCGAAAGATCCGGACCATAATCATGAGCTTTATTATCGCTTCCTTTCAGGGTAAAATCAGCAAAGAGAAAAAATACAAGTATGGCAAAGGGTGCCACCAGCGTAGCTTTCAGCTTTGCCGGCAGTCCCGATTTGGTTTTATTCATCATGGTTATTCTTTTTTTAATGGGTTTCAGATTGAAATTGTTTACAAGTTCAACAGAGTGATACCCGATCACCTGTTTCAGTAATAATGCCTGGTAATCAATTCTTTCAAACCCCTTATCAATGACCTGCCGGTCGGCAATATATTCATGTGTGGTCTTCAAAGCCTTTCGCACTTGCCATGCAAAAGGATTGAACCACTGGAATACGGCAAGTCCGTATGCAAAAAGATGATCCGTTGTGTGCCTTTGCCTGATATGCGCCTTTTCATGCTCCAGCACATGGTGTAATTCGGAATCGTCAAACGATCCGTTATTGATAAACAAATAGCGGAAAAAGGAGAACGGAGAGATCTCTTCCTTGATCTCGACCATCCGGAAACCATCCTGCCGGGTAACCCCGTTTCGTTTGGCCAGCAGGTAGAGTCGAATGACCAGGTAAATGAATCTGGCAAGAAAGTAGAGCACTCCGCCTATATAGATGAAAAGTAATAGTCGTGATAAACTTGCTTTGCTTCTTTCGGAATCATGTTCCTTCTCAGATTCACTATGAACCGGCTCCCACTGCTCACCATGCTTCCCCTCCCGGGGGATCGTTCCATGTTCCCCTCCTGCTTCTGTTGTAGTGGATCCAGTTCCCCGTGTGAGCATATGTTCCTCTCCGGGTTCCGTTCCAAAATCGGCATCAAGCATTCTGATCAATTCCTCGTAACCTGACCTGAAGTTGCTGATGCCACGAGCCGGATTCTCCAGTGCGCTTCCCAGCTGTATATCCAGACTCAGGTGCAGCAATGGGACCAATAGTGCCAGCACAATGCTCCCCACCAGAAACACGCGGTTGAAGTTAAAATAGGTTTCCTTCCGGAGGAACAACCAGTAGGCCAGGTAAAGCAGAGAGAGACAAATGCCCGTCTCAAGCAGGTATATCATGAAGGGTACCATCGTGCAGCTACGATTTACTTCCCTTCTGTTTCTTCAGATCTTCAAGCATCTTTAAGGCTTCATCCAGCTCATTCACATCCAGATCCCTCTTTTCTGAGAGGAAATTCACGACCTCTTTCAATGAGTTACCAAAATAATTATCCATCAGCCGGCCCATCTGGTCGCTGCGATACTCATCTCGCGTAATTAATGGAAAATACTGATAGGAACCTCCATAGGATTTATAGGAGACGATCTCCTTCTTCACCAGCACCCGTACAATGGTCGAGATGGTATTGTATGGGGGCCGGGGCTCGGGGAACTGCTCCTGGATATCCTTGATAAATCCTCTCTTGAGGTCCCACAGTATTTGCATAATCCGTTCTTCCGCTTTGGTCAGGGTTACCATTTTGATCACCTTTAAGCATTATTACGGATCAAACATATAACTTATTTTTTAGTTGTGCAAACTTATTATTAAGTTTATTCAACTAAAAATTAAATTATGTTGCCAAATCACTCCTCAGTCCATAGATTATAGGTGCCCACTAAAAGAATAGAAGAGAGGCTATTATCAAGCACTTCGGTATATCCTAGCCGGGTAACTCCGGTTTGGACAGGCACTTTTCGGAAGGTCATCTCACCTTCCTCCTCCCGGATCAGAATCAGTACAAAATCCCTTTCTGGTTCTCTGATCAAAGCCTCTTCGGGAATGGCCCGTGCTTCCCGCTCACAGGTAACAATCGTCGCTTCCACATACATATTATTCACAAAGAGCTTTTTATCCTCCTTGCTAAGCTCTGCAAAACACTCAAGCGTCCTGGTATCAGACGATACAGATTTTCCAATATGACTCAAAGTGGCGCTGAATTCCTTTTCTGGCTGGTCCGGTATGGAAAATGTCACCTCCTGTCCAACCAGCAGATCTGCTATGGATTTTTCAAATAGCTCTAAGCGTAAGCGTAGCATATTTCCATTAACCACCTCCATGCCTGGTTCGAGCGGGATCAAATGCTGACCCAACACCAGTTCCTGCCTGGTAATTGTTCCAGAGATGGGTGTTTTCACATCCAGGTAAGGAACAATATGGCCATTCTCAATCACAGAAGGATCAATATGCATCATGTTCAATCGGGCCTTCAGCCCTTCCACCTCAGCCTGTACACTTCTATATTCACTTTCTGCTTTTAGAAAATCTTTTTCCGCACCAATCTTTTCATTCCATAGCAACTGCAGTCTCTCATAGTCGGCTTTCAGTAATTTTAAACGCTGAAACGATTCTGCATAGGTCTGTTGCAAGAGGATGATTTCATGGCTTTCCAGAGAAAAAAGAGTTTGTCTGCTTTTTACATAATCGCCCGATGAATAGTAGATTTGTCTCACCCGGCCTGAAATAAGTGTACTTATTTTTGCACTGCCTGTAGGAGAGGCATCAATATACCCATTAGCACTGACTGAATTGCTAAACATCATAGAGGCCGGATCACCGATCTCCATATCCATAGATTCGAATTGCTCCCTGGTGATGACTATCTCTCCCGCCTCATCGGTCTGATAGTTCTCCTCCCCTGATGCTGAGTTGTCCCCTTCTCCAGCGCCCCGGTGACAGGAGTTGAACCAAAAGAGCACCGGGATCGAAATGATAAGCAAAGAAAATTTCATACTTGTTCAGTTAATTCTCAAGTGTCATATAGTTGATTTCCAGCACCTGCTGATTGTACATATTCAGATTTTCAAGATAGGCCAGCTCTACTTCCATGGCGCGATCCAGGCTTAGAGCCAGCCGGAAGAAATCGATCTCCCCTGCAGCATAGCTTTTTAATGATGAACGGATCAATTCGGAAGCCAGTTCATTTCCGGATTGTTCATAATAGAGAATAGCATCCTGGTATTTGGCCAGGCCATTCATCAGTTCGGATACCCTGTTCTTATAATTCCGGATATAGCTACTCTGCAGGTTTGCTGTAGCCTCCATGGCAAACTGCTTGGCCTTCACCTTTGCCCGCTGCTCACTAAAGAAGAGGGGCACTCCCAATCCAACCTCAAAGCCCTGGTAATTTTCAGCCCCCTCATACTTGTTGGTGCCATTAAAATAACCCAGGGTAAGTTCTGGCAGCAAGAGATTCTTTTCAACCTTTAGCTCTGCATGTTGTTTTAATCCCGCATTTTGCAGATAGAGTAATCCGGGGTCCGCACCAACACTATCCACCTCAGGCATTAATTTCTGCAAGTTCTCGTCAGGTATGGTAAACAAAGAATCGAACTGCATCAGTGTAGACAACCGTTCATATGTAACTTTTGTATCGTACTTCACCTGATTTTGAATCATCAGAATCTCCTGATGCTTCGATTTAGCATTGAGCAGCTCCAGATAGGTAATGGCTCCATGCTCATAACTGGTCTCTGAGGCCAAAGAGAAGCGTGTATAGATACTATCCACCTTTTCATACAGTTTTTGTTTGTTTTCCAGGTATGCAAGTGTGTAATATGCCTTCGACACCTCCCTGGTAAGTTCCCGGCGCTTCCGCTCCAATTGATTCAGGGCCATGTTGTAAGCCAGGGTATTGGCTTTTTTCTGAGCAAAATAGACCGTTGGGAAATCAAAGCGTTGAACCCCTCCAAATACTCCGATGGGATAGTCATTAGATGCGATATTATTTTCGTCATAGCTGTAGTAGAGGGTGGTCTTATCAATGGAAAATGCGGTCCGGATAAGTGCATTGCTCTCCTCAGCCATTAAGCGGTAGGCCTCCAGTTCGCCATTGTTGCGGTATGCCACTTCAAGGACCTCATTTATAGAGAGCTCTTCTGCCCGGGTGTCT
>JAYEOJ010000048.1:0-5613 GCA_034722835.1 Bacteroidota bacterium
TCCGGCAAACGATCTGGTCTACTTCAGAGAAATTGTCTATCAGAATATTTTCCATGCGGGTAGTCAGCTCCACAGTTTTTGACAGGGAAGTCCCGGTTTTCAATACGGGTTGAATCACGAAATCGCCTTCATCCAGGGTAGGGACAAATTCACCACCCATCCTGGAAAATATGATACCAGTCATAACCAGAGAAGCAATAGCCAATCCGAAAATAACCCCCTTATGATCGTAGGACCAGCGAATAACCGGAGTATAGGATCTGTGAAATAATTTCATGATAAAACGGGTGATGCCAAACTGCTTATTTTTTTCAGGTCGCAGAAAAAGAGCTGAGGCAACAGGCAACCAGGTAAGTCCAAAAAACATAGCGCCAATAAGGGCAAAACTGAATGATAGTGCCATGGGTCGAAACATCTTCCCCTCCACACCACTTAAGGAAAGTACAGGAATAAACACAATCAGTATGATCACCTGTCCAAAAATAGCTGAATTGATCATTTTTGAAGCACCATCATAAGTAATCCGGTCCATCAGAGATTGCTTTTCATCAGGGTTCTTACCTTTCAGTTCATTTCGATTCAGGGTTAATCGAACGGCAATAAACTCAACAATAATAACCGCCCCGTCAATGATGATCCCAAAATCCAGGGCGCCCAGGCTCATCAGATTCGCATCAATGCCAAATATGTACATCATGGAGATGGTAAACAACAGTGAGAGAGGGATGATGGACGCAATGACCAGGCCAGATCGCAGATTTCCCAACAGGAGAACTACAATAAAGAAGACAATCAGACATCCAAACAACAGATTCTCCAATATGGTAAAAGAGGTTTTCCCAATCAACTCGCTCCTCTCCAGGATCGGATTGATGTAAACACCTTCCGGAAGCGCCTCCTGAACCTCTGCTACCCGCTCTTTAACAGCATCAATGACCTTGTTGGAATTGGCATCCTTTAACATCATAATCTGTCCAAGGACTTTTTCTCCTTCACCATTGGCCGTGATGGCTCCGAAACGGTTTGCACTGCCATAGCGAACTGTGGCTATATCTTTTACCAGGACCGGGACGCCATCGGAATTAGAAACTACAATTTCTTCCATATCCTCAAGTGAAGAGACCAGTCCGTCCCCCCTGATAAAGAAACTCTGGTTTTGTTTTTCAATGTAGGCTCCACCCGCCACACTATTATTGCTTTCAATGGCATCGAATACTTCCAGCAGGGAAATCCCCATCCCTTTGATCCTTTCGGGATTGATGGCCACCTCGTACTGCTTTAGAAAACCACCCCATGTATTGACCTCAACCACACCGGGAATTCCTGACAACTGGCGCTTTACAACCCAGTCCTGAATAGTCCGCAGTTCCATAATGGAGTACTTATCTTCATAGCCCGGCTTCGTGTCCAGGATATATTGATAGATCTCTCCTAGTCCGGTAGTTATGGGTCCCATCTCAGGGGTCCCGAAACCCTCTGGAATATTGGAAGTTGCTGTTTTTATCTTCTCCGCAATCAACTGCCTGGGGAGATAGGTCCCCATTTTATCTTCAAAGACTATGGTAACCACCGAAAGTCCGAATTTTGAAATGGATCGGATTTCAGTTACGCCGGGTAGGTTAGACATCTCCAATTCCACCGGGTAGGTGATGAACTGTTCCACATCCTGTGTGGAAAGGCTGGTAGAGGTGGTGATCACCTGCACCTGGTTGTTGGTGATATCGGGTACCGCACCAAGAGGTATCTGAAGAATTGAATACACACCAAAGCCAGCGATAAACAGGGTCAGCAATAGTGTAATCAGCTTATTCTTAATGCTTAAATTGATGATTCGGTTAAGCATGCCAGGGCCAAATAATTAGTAATCACTAAGGTATTACTAATATAGATAAAATAGTTGTAGATTAGTTACCAGGGAAGCTCTCGAAATTTTCCTCGACTACTCATATCTCAGTGCATTCACTGGGTTCTGTCGGGCTACCCGGTATATTTGCAGGGTGATGGTCAGTACGGAAATCAACAAAGCGGCCATCCCAGCCAGCAGGAAGATCCACCAGGAGATCTGAGTGCGGTAGGCAAAATCCTGTAGCCAGCGCCTGGCAATGAACCAGGCCGCAGGGCAGGCAAAGACATAGGCCAGCAGCACCCACTTCAGAAGTTCTCCGTTGAGCAAAACGATAATCTTGCCTATGGAAGCTCCGTTGGCTTTCCTGATCCCCACCTCCTTGAATCGCCGGGCAACCAGAATGCCACTGATACCCATCAAACCCAGGCAGGAAAGAAGAATGGCAATGCCGGAAGCATAGGCCACAATCCGGCTCCAGCGATCCTCATCCTTGTACTGCCCTTCCAGGATATCACTCATATCAGTATACTCCCAGGCAAATTCCGGCACCACCTCCATCCAAACTTCCTCACAATGCTCCAAGACTGCCTTCACCTGAGCTTCTTCAGCCTTCACAAACAGATACCAGATGCTGTTAAAGTCAAAGGTGTAAAGCATCAGGGGCTGGATTTTATCATGCATAGAATCAAAGTGAAAATCCCGAATTACACCAATGATTTCACCAGGACTTCCATCAAAGAGGGATAAGCGTTCACCTACCGGGTCCTCCAATTCCAGCTCCCGTACCAGGGTCTCATTCACAATTACATTAGGAATGGTATCGTCGGGCTCATCCCGGATAAAATTCCGACCCGCGATTAATTCAAGCCCCAGGGTTTCCAGGTAATCGGTATCGGCTCTCAACAAACGAATACTGATTCGTTCTCCTTTGGGGTTCTGAGCTCCGAAAGAAGAACTTCCGCTGTCAAAATTCCGGTCGCTCATTGAAACCGATCTTACGTGGGGGGATTCCAGAAAGCGCTCTTTCAGGGTCTGTATTTTTTGCATCTCAAAATCCACGTGGATTACCACCGTGTTTTTCTTTGCAATACCCACATCATATTTAAGCAGGTAGTTCAGCTGCTTCAAAATCATGCCCCCGGAGATGAGCAGGGCAATGGCAATAAAAAACTGAAGTACCACGGAGACCCTGGTCACACCACTGCGCCTGACGGAAAGCATTTCTCTTCTCAGAAAACGCAGGGGCTGGGCTCTGTGTAAGAGGTAGGTTCCAATATAGAAGCTGGTGTTAAGTACAATAAATAACAGGATAGCCACAAGGAATAAAATGTTCAATCCTCTGGAATACAGGGTGAAGGCCAGGTTATTATCTCCCGATAGTTTATTAAACAGGGGAAGTAACTGCTCGGCCAGAATTATGCCCAGCAATAAGGAAATCAGTGTTAGCACAAAGGATTCCACCACAAATTGAAATAACACCTGCCAGCGGCGTGCGCCTACCACATTCATCAATCCGAAATCCCTGACACGGTTCAATGCTGTTCCGATGCTGATCATAATGTAATTGAAACATGCGATCAGCAGTATCAGCGCAGCAATGCTTGAAAGGATGTAAAGCGATTTTTTATTCCCTTTTGTTTCATAAGAACCCCACATGAAATCCGAATTGAGGTAGAAATCCCTGAAGTGCATATAATGGTAGCTGTAATTATGCTCATCCTCTTTAAGGTAACCAGCTTCAATAGCCTGCCTGATACCTTCTCCGTGTACCTGTTCCACTAGATCCTGACTGGCTTCTTCCAGACGCTGCAGGTTGTTGTTTTCATCCAGCATCACATAGGTGTAGGTATCCCCGCCAAAGTCATTGCTCCTGGGATATGGATCGGCGTTTGAATATGGGATAAGAACACTCCACCGAAATGAAGTATTCTTCGGGGGATCGGCAATAATGGCCGTGACCTTGTAGAGATTAAAAGGTGGTCGCTCCGGGAAAATGACCGTCCTGCCTATAAGGTCATCCAGATGATCTATGCTATCCTTAAATATCTTTCGTGCAACACTTTCGGAAAGAACCACGCTCTTTCTCTCGTGGAGAGGTGTTTCCCTGTCCCCAGCCAGAAAATCATAGGTAAACATCTGGAAAAAGGAAGAATCCACAAAACCCACTTGTTCCTGGAATACCTCCTCCTCCAAACCAATATAAACAGGTGTGGATTTTAAGCGGCTGGTGGCTTCTACCCCGGGGACACTTTCTTGTAGGGCTTCAGCAAATTCCGCCGGCTGATATGAGGAGTAATTGATTTCGGAATCCGGAGTCATCACAGAAGTGTACATCCGATAGATCCGATCTGCATTCTTGTGAAAATTATTGTAACTCAACTCCCCGCTTACATACAGAAAAATAATAATCACAACGGCTATGCTGAATGAAAGCCCGAAAATATTGATCAGGGTATGCCCTCTTTGCTTTAGCAGGTTGCGGAAGGCGTATTTAAAATAACTGTAAATCATCGTCTTTGCTTATAGGTTTCTATACTCTCTTCCAAATGAGTGCCAGAATATTTCATTTAAGCCTATCACTCTGTATTTCTGTAGTTTATGTGAGAATCTATTGTGCTTCTAGTTAAAATAGTGTTCAAATTCTGAACAGTTGGTGTCAGCCTTTTGAACGAATAGCCTTAAATTACAATGAAATTTCGAACAGATGGTCCCTGCACGAATCCTGGTGGTCGATGACAATGTACAAATTCTGGAATCACTCCGGATTCTGCTTAAGGAGGAATTCGAAGCCATTGATGTGATTACCAAGCCCACACGTATCAGTGAAATGCTATGGCGTAATAGTTACGATGTGATCATGCTGGATATGAATTTTGCCATGGGGGAGACCTCAGGTAATGAAGGTATATTCTGGCTGAACGAAATTAAAAAGAAAGATCCCCTACTGCCCATCATCCTTATCACAGCATATGCGGAGATTGAGCTGGCTGTACGTGCAATCCAGGAAGGAGCTACGGATTTCATAGCCAAACCCTGGGATCCGGACAAGTTGATAGTAACTCTGAACAATGCATACAAGCTTCGAAAGTCTGGCCAGGAGGTAAAGAAACTGAAGAATAAACAACAACAGCTTTCTGAGGATCTGGACCGTCAATATAAGATGATGCACGGATCCTCTGTGCGTATGATAAAATTGATGCAAACCGTGGACCGGGTAGCTGCAACAGATGCCAATGTGTTGATCCTCGGGGAGAACGGCACAGGGAAGGAACTGGCGGCACGCGCACTGCACAGACAGTCCAACCGGGCCAATGAGGTGTTTATCAGCGTGGATATGGCCGCGTTGACGGACACGCTGTTTGAGAGCGAACTGTTTGGCCACGTGAAAGGCGCGTTCACCGATGCGAAGGAAGACCGCGCGGGACGCTTTGAGATCGCTGCGGGAGGCACGCTGTTTTTAGATGAAATCGGCAATCTTTCGCTGCCGCTCCAGGCCAAACTGCTCACGGTGCTGGAAAACCGTCAGGTCACCCGGCTGGGTTCCAACAAGCCGCACCCCGTTGACATTCGCCTGATCTGCGCGACCAACCGGCCGATCCACGAAATGGCGGCGCAGGAGACCTTCCGTCGGGATCTGCTGTACCGGATGAACACGGTGGAGATTCCTCTGCCTCCGCTGCGCGAACGGCTTGAGGATATTCCGTTGCTTGTGGATCATTTTTTAAGGATGTATGGAAAAAAATATCAAAAACCGCCCAAGCGCGTCC
>JAYEOJ010000049.1:0-5613 GCA_034722835.1 Bacteroidota bacterium
CGAAACAGAGAAGCTTCAGGCGATCAGCTCTTTACCCTGATGCCGGAATCCTATACCGGGGCTGGATTTGTGAATCACCTGGACTATGATGAGCAGTTGAAGAAGAAATTCAATATCTACACCTACCGGAACTTTTACAATGGCGGAGGGGTGGCCCTGGGCGATGTGAACAACGACGGGCTCATCGATATCTTCCTCACCTCCAATATGGGCTCCAATGTGCTCTACCTGAACCGGGGAGATTTCAGATTCGAGGATATCTCTGACCGTGCGGGGATCGGCGGACATGGCGAATGGTCCACCGGTGCCAGTATGGCTGATGTAAACGGTGACGGATGGACCGATATCTACGTCTGCAATTCAGGAAACGTGGAGGGTGACGAGCGGCACAATGAACTTTATATCAACAATGGGGATCTCACTTTTTCGGAGCAGGCTGCTTCATATTGCATCAATGACCATGGGTATTCCACCCACGGCGCCTTTTTCGATTACGATCGTGATGGCGACCTGGACCTCTATCTGCTCAACAACTCATTCAAGGCCATCGGCAGTTTCGACCTCGCCGAAAACCAGCGAATGGTAAGGGACTCCATCGGGGGTGATAAATTGTTTCGCAACGATAACAACCATTTTACCGATGTAAGTGAGGAAGCAGGCATCTACGCCAGTATCATCGGATTCGGACTGGGTGTTACGGTGGGTGATATTGACCAGGACGGATGGATGGATATCTATATATCCAACGACTTTTTTGAGCGGGATTATATCTATATGAACAACGGCGATGGAACGTTCCGGGAGACACTCACCGGTATGATGCGTTGTATCTCTGCCGCCTCTATGGGTGCCGATATGGCCGATATCAACAACGACCACTATCCCGAAATCTTCGTGACCGATATGATCCCTGAACATGATGCCCGGTTGAAAACCAAAACCACTTTTGATAGCTGGGACAACTACAAATCCAATTATGAAAACGGTTATCACTACCAGTTTACCCGCAATATGCTGCAACTCAACAACACCGATGGCACCTTTAGTGAGATTGGCCGGCTCGCAGGTGTCTATGCCACCGACTGGTCATGGGGTGCCCTGATCCTGGATCTGGACAACGATGGGTTGAAAGATATTTTTGTGGCCAACGGGATCTACCAGGATCTTACCGACCAGGACTATATCCAGTACTTCTCCAACCGCGATATGGTGGCGACCATCATTTCGGGGAGCGGTGTGGACTACAAGACCCTGATCGATGCCATCCCTTCGGTCAAACTCCCCAGTTATGCTTTTAAAAACATGGGGGGGTACAAATTCGAGAACAGGGCCTTATCGTGGGGACTGGCCGATCCGAGCCACTCCAATGGCTCTGCTTATGGGGACCTTGATAACGACGGGGACCTCGACCTGGTGGTGAACAATGTGAACATGCCCATGTTCCTCTACCGCAACGAAACTTCTGAAAAACTGTCCGGTCACCACTACCTGAAGGTGATCCTAAAGGGAAAACCGGGCAACACCGATGCCATTGGGACCAAGGTAACCGCCAGGCATCAGGGCCACTCTTTCTACCTGGAGCAGATGCCCATGCGTGGTTTTAAATCCACCATGGACCCCCGTCCCAACCTGGGTGTGGGCCAACTGACCAGAGTCGATTCGCTGGTGGTGCAGTGGCCCGATGGAACGGTGACCATCATAAGGGATGTACCAACCGACCAGACCCTTACCCTTTATCAAAAAGATGGCATCCGCCCTGATGCTCCCCTGGTAACCAGGAAGAAACCAGAAGAGCGATGGTTTAAGGAGATCACGGGTGAAGTTTCAGTTGATTTCATACACCGGGAGAATGAGTTTGATGATTTTCGCAGGGAAAAACTGATTTACCAGATGCTCTCCACCGAAGGGCCGCGCAGCTGTACAGGGGATGTGAACGGAGATGGGTTGGAGGATATTTTCGTGGGCGGAGCCAGGGGTCATTCAGGCAGCCTCCTTATTCAACAACGAAACGGCTCCTTTGTAGCATCCAATGGGGCACTGTTTGAAAAAGACAAATCGTCTGAAGATACCGATTGTGCCCTGTTTGATGCAGATGGGGATGGCGACCTGGACCTCTATGTGGCCAGCGGGGGAAATGAACTCCCCACCAGTTCGTCTGCCCTGGCCGACAGGTTGTACCTGAACAATGGCAGGGGATATTTTTTAAAATCACAACAGATCCTTCCGACGGGACGCTACGAAAGCACAAGTTGTGTACGTGCCGCAGATTTTGATAACGATGGTGTAATGGAACTCTTCGTTGGAATTCGTCTGCGCCCCTTCCTCTATGGTGTACCGGTCAACGGCTACCTGTTGGAAAATGATGGCAAGGGGAATTTTACCAATGCGACTACAGAGCTCGCACCTGAACTGAAAGAGGTAGGGATGCTGCGCGATATGCAGTGGGAAGATGTGGATGGTGACGGGGACCCGGATATGATCCTGGCGGGCGATTGGATGCCGCTGAAGATCTTTATCAATGAAAACGGAACCTTCCGGGAGAACCAGGAGGCATTTGGATCTGAAAACACCGTTGGCTGGTGGAACTGCATCGCTACCGGGGATTTCGACCGGGACGGGGACACCGATTTTTTGGCGGGAAACCATGGTCTCAACTCACGCTTTAAAGCGAGTGAAGAGCGGCCCGTTTCAATGTATGTCAACGATTTTGATCTCAATGGATCGGCCGAACAGATTATCTGCGTCTATGAAGGGGACAGCTCCTACCCCATGGCACTGAAACACGATTTGACCCGTCAACTCCCCGTTTTGCTGAAGAAATATCCCAAATACGAGTTGTACAAAGAGCAGACCATCACCGATATTTTTGCACCAGAACAACTGACCAATGCCATTCAACTTGATTTGACTCAGCTGGAGTCCGCTATTTTCATCAACGATGGATCGGGCCATTTCGACATCAGGGCCCTTCCTGTTGAAACGCAATTTTCCACAGTAATGGCAGCCGAAGCAGGCGATTTTAATGGTGACGGAACCATTGACCTGCTGCTGGGCGGCAACCTCTATCATGTAAAGCCGGAGGTGGGCCGATACGATGCAAGTTACGGAAACTTCCTTGCCGGTGATGGCCATGGGAGTTTCAGAGTGGTCCCTCCCCATCTGTCCGGATTCAGACTGGAGGGAGAGATCAGGGACATTAAAACCATTCAAACCCCCACCGGAACAGTGCTGGTTGTTGCCCGAAACAACGATCCGCTTCAACTCTTCAGGGTACAAGAACAATGATATGAAAAAAACGGTATATATCTTTCTGCTCATTTCTATAACTCTCTCATGTAACCGTAAGGAGAGCAATACCCTGTTCACTGCACTCCCCCCCTCCTCTACAGGCATCGATTTTGAGAACCGCCTCACCGAGACCGAAGCATTTAATATCATTGAATACCTCTATTTCAACAATGGAGCAGGTGTGGCCGCCGGTGATATTAACAACGACGGACTGATCGATCTCTACTTTTCGGCCAACCAGAACGGGAACAGGCTCTACCTGAACAAAGGAGGACTAAAGTTTGAAGATATCACAGAGAAATCGGGAGTGGAAGGAACGGGCGACTGGAGTACCGGGGTGACCATGGCCGATGTGAATGGCGACGGGCTTCTGGATATTCATCTCTGCAATGTGGGAGACTATAAAGGGCTCACCGGGCACAACCAGCTCTTTATAAACCAGGGCGATCTCACGTTTAAAGAGGAGTCGGCTGCATACGGACTCGATTTCACCGGTTTTTCCACCCAGGCTGCTTTCTTCGATTATGACCTGGATGGCGACCTGGATATGTACCTGTTGAACCATTCGGTACACACCTCCCGCAGTTACGGAATGGCTGATCTGCGTAAAGATGAGGATAAACGGGCAGGTGACCGGCTTTACAGAAACGATGCCACAGAAAATGGAAGGATCTTCCATGAGGTAACCACTGAAGCTGGTATCTACAGGAGCCAGATTGGCTACGGACTGGGGGTCAATACCAGCGACATCAACAGCGACGGGTACCCCGACATCTATGTCTCTAACGACTTCCATGAAAATGACTACCTCTATATCAACAACGGGGATAGCACCTTCAGCGAGCAGCTCACCGGGATGATCGCTCATACCAGCCGCTCCTCCATGGGCAACGATGTAGCTGATATCAACAACGACGGAAAACCCGATATCATGGTGCTGGACATGCTTCCAGACAACCAGCAGATCCTGAAGCAATCGGGAACCGAGGATGAACTGGAGCTGTTCCGGATGAAGCTCGAATATGGCTATGCCCACCAGTATGTTCACAACACCCTGCAACTCAACCTGGGCAATGGACAATTCAGCGAGATCGGACGTCTGGCAGGGGTCCACTCCACCGACTGGAGCTGGTCTGCCCTCTTTTGTGATCTGGACAACGACGGGTGGAAAGATCTCTTTGTCACCAGCGGAATCTACCGCCGGCCCAACGATCTCGACTATGTAAAATATCTAACAGGCGGAAACCGCTATTTCCCCACAAAGAACATCGATACTCTCTCCAATAAGGCACTATTTGAAATGATGCCGCTGCAACCCGATATCAACCATCTCTTTCAGAACAAAGGCGACCTTACCTTTACCAGCATGGGAGAATCATGGGGATTTGACACACCCGATTACTCCAACGGCTCCACATATGCCGACCTGGACAATGACGGCGACCTGGAACTGGTAGTTAACAACATCAACGGTCCGGCCTCCATCTACCGGAACAATTCCGAGACGCTGTTCGACCGGCACTTCCTGACGGTACAACTGAAGGGTAGTGAACTGAACCGTTCCGGGATCGGTGCATGTGTGACCCTCTACTCCAATGGCAGGCAGCAGATGGCCCAGTATTTTTCCACCAGGGGATTTATGTCATCCACCTCGGATCACCTGCACTTTGGACTGGGCAGGGATACCCTGGTTGATTCACTTACCATCACCTGGCCCGGACTGTTGGAACAGAAGGTATACCATGTGAAAGCCAATCAGACAGTGGCGTTGGATATCTCCAACGCCACTGCTGCAACTCCTAAAACAGAAGGACCCTCTCCTGAAACCATATTCTGCGCTACCACTGTACCCGGACTTGAGTTCAGGCACCGGGAGAATGACTGGGAGGATCTGGATCGGGAGGCATTGATTCCTGCCAACCTATCCACCGAAGGACCGGCGCTTGCAGTGGGTGATGTGAATGGGGACGGACTGGATGATCTTTTTTTAGGAGGAGCAACAGATCAGGCCTCCGCACTATTTATCCAGCTTCCTAACGGTACTTTCTCTGCAGCCAGTGTCTCAGCACTATTGGAAGACCGTTTTACTGAAGATGTGGATGCCGCTTTTTTTGATGCCGATGGGGACGGGGACCAGGATCTCTATATTGTCAGGGGCGGGAATGAAGAATTTACCGGAAGTCCGATCTTGTCCGACCGGCTGCTGATCAATAATGGTAACAGACAGTTCCTGAAGAGCAGGCAAGGGGCCATCCCTTTCCTGACACAGAACGGTTCCTGTGTTCGTCCGGCTGATTATGACGGGGATGGCGATACGGACCTCTT
>JAYEOJ010000050.1:0-5581 GCA_034722835.1 Bacteroidota bacterium
GTTCCAATCGCGATGTCTGAATAGCCTGAAAAATCTCCGTATATCTGAAATCCGAAGAAAACTACCACAAGCAGCAAGGTGCCACCAGGATAATCTGCATAGGATGGGAAGACATCATTTACAATGACCGCACAATTGTCGGCAATCACCATTTTTTTAAACAATCCCCACAGTATCTGTTTCAAACCATCCGTAGCCCTGTCTATGTCAAACGTTCTTGCCTTTTTGAACTGTGGAAGTAGATTGATCGCTCGTTCGATGGGACCTGCCACAAGCTGTGGGAAAAAACTTACAAATGCAAAGAATGAAATAATATCCCGGGTGGGTTCAAGTTTCCTTTTTGCCACATCAAGGGTATAGCTCAAGGTCTGGAAGGTATAAAAGCTGATCCCAACCGGAAGGATCACCTTAAGTCTGCCAGGTTCGATGCTGCCCCCAAAAAACCGGAATGCTTCAGAGAAACTTTCTGCAAAGAAATTGTAGTATTTGAATACACCCAGGAACCCCAGGTTCACCAGAATTGAAGCCATTACCAACAACTTTCTTCTGGCAGGAATATCTGTTTTTGACAGCCCGATACCCACAAAATAATCCACAAATGAACTGAAAGCAATTAGAGAAAGGAACCTCACATCCCACCACCCATAGAAAAAGTAACTTGCTGCCAGTAAAAATAGATTCTGGCTTTTAACACGTTTTAGTGCAAACCAGTAGATGAGAAATACAAGGGGTAAAAAAACCGCAAATTCAAGTGAATTAAAAAGCATCGGCCAGGATCTACAAAATCACAATCAGCAAAGCTATCAAAATAGATTTATATACGTAAAACTGCTTCTTATGTTCCACTACTTTATTGACCAAACACTTTCAAGGGGTGATTTCTTCATATTATGCCTCCATGAACACATTACATGTTAAAAAGCAATAAGCGAAAGCGATCATCAAAATAGATTGAAAAACCTGTCTTAGATTTTTCCTTAACTTGTGGGCAACCAATCCTTCTTTCATCATGATCCAGCCGAACAGAAGAAGCTTTATCCGATCTACTTTGGTCACCGGATCAGGGTTGTTGGTCAATCCCCTGGCTGCATGGGCAAGGCATAGTAAGGCTGCCGGATCATTGATGGGGGTGCATCCCTTTATCCAGGACCACCCGGATGCGGTATTTATTATGCGGACAGACGTGAATGTAAAAACCAACTCTTCCGCCATGAGAGATGCGGGATTAAGTTTTGGCAGATCCGTATTCGGTCTGACAGACGATCCCACATACGGTGTGCCCCTAACACACCGCTTTGCCATCAAACCCAACCTGACCTGCCGCTTTCGCTGGCATGAAGATTACACCATTGAAGGTTCCATGGGGATCGTTACAGATGCCCATTTTACTGAAGGGATCATTGAAAGCATGAAGGAACTGGAGATCGCTTCCTCACAGTTCCATCTGCGAGAGGTGAACTGTCCGGACGACCTGGAAGACGGGGGATACAATGCCATGGCCCTGAGGACCGGTGTGGACCTGCAATGTATTGAGACTCCCTATGACGAGCTGGATCCCGACCAGATCGTCTGGTCAGAGGTGGAGAATGGTAAGTATTTCAAGCGCCTGCCCCATATCTGGCCGGTTAATGCTCCCGATACCTGGCTTCTGAATATAGCCAAACTGAAGTCACACGCCATGGGACTGACCCTCTGTGCCAAGAACCTGCAGGGAAGCATCGTAAAGAATTACCAGCAGCATTGCAGATCCTGGGGCGACCCAATGAATGTAAACAGCGCGGACGTCCAGACGGATGCCTTCAGCAACATCGAATCCAATTACAATGCACACGTAGCCCAGGGAATTCCACGTTGGGACAGGCCCAATCTGGATGGAGGCATATGGATGGAAACCTGGGCCTCCAGGTGTCTGGATAACAATGCAGTCACCACGGCCGGACTGCATATCATAGAAGGGGTATACGGAAGGGATGGTCATTTTATAGAAGGACCCAATGCAGGCGGCCTCGCCAATGACTACATGTGCAATTATATCATTTTCGGATTAAATCCATTCTATGTGGATATTATCGGGCACTGGATCGGCGGACACGAGCCGGGAAATTTCGGATTGTTCCATATGGCCAAGGAAGACGGGCGTATCTCCACACTCAATCCAGCCAATATTAAGGTCTACGAATGGGAACCAGAGAGTGGAGCCATCTACCGGCACCTCAGTGCCTTTGAAAGATACCCCTTAAAAACCATGTACCTCCAGAAGGATTACAAGGGGAACAGCGAGGATTACTGGCATATGGTTAATGAGCATTTCGACTATGCAGCCTTTGGGGATCCGAACACAGGCATCACTTCTGACAACTTCAGTCTGGGTACGAACTATCCCAATCCGGCTACGCACAGAACGCATATCCCCTTTCAAATGATGGAAGGGGCAGATGTACGCATGGAGATCATTGATAACAGGGGTGCCATAGTCGATGTCCTGCTGGATGACTTTATGCCGGCCGGAAGTCATATGGTCAGCTGGGATTGCCAGAATCATCCGGCCGGACTCTATATGTACCAGATGCGTACCAGAGGAAAAGCGCTACATGGAAAAATAATGGTTGTCCACTAACCCATAAGGGCCTCATCATACAGGGCACCCACAAAGTTCCAGTCTATCACATTCCAGTAAGCTTCAATATAACTTTTGCGCAGGTTCTGATACTTGAGGTAGTAGGCATGCTCCCATACATCGATGTTCAGCAATGGGGTACCCTGTACCGGCGAGACATCCATCAGGGGATTATCCTGATTGGGCAGGGAGATCACCTGCAGCTTCCCTTCTGCATCGAGCAGGAGCCAGGCCCAGCCCGAACCAAAATGGCTGGCTGCTGTGGCCGAGAACAACTCCTTAAAATCTTCAATGGATCCAAAATCGTCCACTATGGCCGCGGCCAGGACTCCCGTCGGTTCACCACCACCTTCAGGGGACATGAACTTCCAGTAAAGGTTGTGGTTGAAATATCCACCTCCATTGTTCCTGATCCCATTGCCATGGGTCGATACCGAGGCAAAGATCTTATAGATATCGGTGGAATGAAAATCTGCATGCTCCAGGGCTGCATTGAATTTTTTTGTATATCCGGCATGATGTTTCCCGTAGTGAAACTCCATGGTCATGGCATCCACATGGGGCTCCAGGGCATCAAAGGCATAGCCCAGCTCGGGCTGAAGGAATAGCCCATCATCGTTCCGGGCAACCAGGGAAGCTGTGGCTCCTGTTTGTGCTGCACTGTTGGAACAGGATGAACTCAGGGCCGGGGCAATCAGGGTTCCGGCACCTAAGATGGCCGATTTCTTAAGAAATTCTCTTTTATTCATCTTTCTGGATTTTTGGGTCAAGTGCTTAAGGATATTTTACTTTCCTTACTTAACGCATGCTAAGACATTTTGTTTAAGCAAGTTCTCAACAAAAATCAGAACTTAAACACCTGCTGCAGCACTTCCAGAATCCTGGCGCGATCCTCGTCGCTCATATTGGATCCTGAAGGCAGGCATAAGCCTTGTTGAAAAAGTCGCTCTGAAGTTCCGTTCACATAGGCCGGAGCGTTTGCAAAAACAGGCTGTAGATGCATGGGCTTCCACAGGGGCCTGGTTTCGATGTTGTGCTTTTCCATCTCTTCCATCAACTGGTAATTGGAGATTCCACTGCTTGCTGAATCAATCAAAATGGTGGTCAGCCAGTAATTTGAGAAATAAGCCTCGTCCGGCTCCTTTAAGAAAGAAATTCCATTTACTCCTTCCAGGTGATCCAGGTAGAAGAGGTGATTATCCCTTCGTTGACGGACCCGCTCTTCGATTACCTCAATCTGTCCGCGGCCCACACCCGCCAGCAGATTGCTCATCCTGTAATTATAACCGATCTGGCTGTGCTGGTAATGGGGCGCCTGGTCCCTGGCCTGGGTGGACAAAAAACGAGCCTGCCGGACCAACTCAGGATCGTCCGAAATCAGCATCCCCCCCCCGGATGTACTTAATATTTTGTTTCCGTTGAATGAAAGTATGCCAATATGCCCAAAGGAACCGGCCGCCTTTCCATTAAACCGGCTCCCCAATGCCTCAGCAGCATCCTCAATGACCGGAATATCATAGCGAGCTGCAATCTCCAGAATGGCTTCCATGTTGGCAGGCATTCCGTACAGGTGCACGGGGATAATGGCTTTTACCCGCTTCCCCAGGTTCAATCGCTCTCTGATTGCCTGTTCCAGCAGTTCCGGATCCATGTTCCATGTTCCGGGTTCGCTGTCCACAAAAACCGGCGTGGCCCCCTGGTACACGATGGGATTTACTGTGGCCGAAAACGTAAAGGAGGAAGCGATCACTTCATCTCCGGCCTTCACTCCCAGGATAATCAAGGCCAGATGTATGGCCGCGGTTCCCGAACTCAGGGCAGCGGCTTCCTTCACACCACAATATGCGGCTATCGCCCTTTCAAAGGCATCCACATTGGGCCCCAGGGGAGCGATCCAGTTCTGCTCGAAAGCCTCCTTGATATATTTCATCTCTCCCCCCGACATATGTGGCGAAGACAGGTATATTCTCTTCTCTGGGGATTTCTGCTCCATATTTATTTTCAAATCGTGTTTGAGAAATACGAATTTAATATAATTTTGGTTTCATGACCGCCCCCCGGTGGGTCTTGCCGTCGATGAGGATCTCCAGGGGGGTATCGAAACGCACGTGGCGCACATAGGCATCTTCGTAGACCGCCTCCATCTGATCCAGGAAAGCGGTATCGTAAGAGCCATCCCCCAGAAAAGGATTGATGGTCATGTAGCCCACCCGGAAGGAAGTCAGGTTCTGGAAGAAGTGGGTTCCCTGAGACGGATCGATGCGAAAATTCTCCAGTCCCGATTCCACAATTATGCGGACCGCAGAAATTTGTGACCATTTCACGGGGATGCCCAGCCAGGGATCGGAGGAACCCCACCGTCCGGGCCCCACCAGCACATAGCCAGTTTTGTTCACCCTGAATCCATCATTCAATTTCTCCATTATGCTGGCAATCTCCTTGCTGGCGGCAGCATTAAAGGCATCGGGTTTTACATAGACCAGGTCCCTGAGTCCGAAAAACTCCCCGTTGCCCAGGGCCGCCTGGGACCAGAGAATGGTCTCCTCCGGCTTCACCACATCCATGTCAATATCGGACGACTGGTCGCTCTCCACGATGGGCCTGATCTGCAAAAAGTTAAAGACGTAGGGGTTCCCCTTAGGGACATCCATATCCACCGCGAATTCAATCTCGATGGGCAGGTTCATCTCTGCTTCCCCGATCTCCAGCAGCTCCTTTACAATTTCGGCCAGGGGAAAGGTCTCATGCTGCAGGATCCCTGCAAAGGTTATGATCTTCTTTCCCTCGTAATTGAGCCCGTCCCGCACCACATCCGACTGGTAATCATAAACCGAGGCCACATGCCGGAAGGTGGGATCATTCAGGGCATCGTCTATTTTATGCCGCACCAGGTTCACCGCATCATCGGTGGAGACATGGTAGCTGGACGCATTCAGGTTGAGCGCATAATACTGTTTCTGGGTA
>JAYEOJ010000051.1:0-5574 GCA_034722835.1 Bacteroidota bacterium
TTTACTGTTGCTTTGAGATGTTCCGGCCGGTAGATCGATATGGAATACAGGTTATTGAAATTATTGAAGATCACATGCGGGTCCATCTGATGCTCGATCAACTTCAACTCTGCCTCCAGTTCCTTTCGCTGCAGCTCTTTGTTCCTCATTTCAAGAGTGTAGTAATCCCTGGCAAACTTAACAAGGGCAAACACAGCAACAATAAAGCTCATGTCTTTTGTATTCACCAGCAGCGCCTGAAGGGAGATGAGATTACCCGAAGTAGCATTCTCAGGTGCTATAGCATTATAGAAGATATAATCGGAAAATAGAAATTTCATCAAGGATAGTCCCAGTCCTGCCAGCAAGAAGGAGATAATAAACAGAGATATCTTCCGCTTCAATAACAAATACGGAATCAGTACATATACGGTAATATAAGCATAGCCAAAAAAGAAGAGAGCATTGGTAAATACCATGATATATCCTCTCCAGAATGCACCCTCTTCTCCGGACCTCGAGTATGTCACCCAGGCAAAGAGAAACACCATGGTCAGGAACAATACCAGATGTCTGAATATTCTGATGGTCAGCTTCTGGCTAAGCAAGAGTTTATACATGCTTTAAAAATAGTCTTCAAATGGTGAACTACCATCTCTTATCAATCACGGCACAGTATAAATCAAGCAACTGCACAATTCAGTCCATTAAAGCAGTTTACAGATGTTTCTTTGTCATTTCCCATGGTTTTCCTGCTTTTGACTGAAATAGTTTAAGAAAAGCGTGTAAATTTGTTATGTTGAAATGAGATTGTAAGATTGTTTTCATGTTCTTTTCTCTTTTAACCCAAATAAAGTTGTCGATAATCAATTAGTTTGTCGATGACTTCTAATTCTAGAATGCATGAAAACAAAGTGTTTGATCGTAGACGATGAGCCGCTGGCCAGGGAACTGATTCGTGGACATATCCTGAAACTTGAGAATTTTGAAGTTGTTGATGAGTGCGACAATGCCATGAAAGCAATGGAAGTCCTACGCAATCATAACATTGACCTTATGTTTCTGGATATCAAAATGCCCCAGATGACAGGTTTAGACTTCCTGAAAACCCTGAAACGCCCTCCAAAAGTGATCATTACCACAGCATACAGCCAGTATGCACTGGAGGGATTTGAACTGGATGTGGTGGATTACCTGATGAAACCGATCACCTTCGAACGCTTTTTCAAATCGATCAATAAATACTTCCAGACGGGCCATGCAGAATCAGTGGAACTGGAAGGTGGGAATGGGGTTAACAAAGATGCATTTATATACGTAAAGGAGAACAAGAAAGTCATCAAGATTTACCTGAAAGAGATCCACTTCATAGAAGGATTAAATGAATATATCAGGATCCACACCGATAACCGCCGGGTTGTCGTAAAAAGCAGTCTGCAAAGTATAGAGCATAAATTGCCCTCTGAGCAATTTATCAGAATCCATAAATCCTACATAATTTCTATTCCGAGAATCAGAGCATTTAACGCTACAACCGTCGAGTTGGAGAATGCCAAACTTAGAATTGGAAGGAACTATAAAAACCAGGTCTTCAGTGCCCTTCACTACAAACAGGAAATATAAAATGAAAAAATCATTTATGTTGACAGGCTTACTGCTATTGCTGGGGCTGCCAACAATTATTGCACAGGAACCGGCCTTGTCTGGGAACAGTTCCGTTGAAAATACTATTCATGTAACCATCATCTATGACAACTACCAGCATGATCCGGAACTGGAAACCGACTGGGGTTTTGCCTGCCTGGTGGAATACCAGGGAAAGAAGCTTCTCTTTGACGCAGGGCGAAAGGCTGAACTTTACAGGAAAAATATAAAATTGCTGGACATTCATCCTGAAAATATTCCAACATTGTTTATCTCACATGAGCATGGGGACCACACAGCCGGTATGCCGTGGATCATTGAGATGAACCCATCGGTCAAGTGCTACCTGCCGGCATCCTATGCGGAGCAACTAAAGGCCCGGGGTACTCTTCCTCCCAACAGCAAGGGGCTGGCTGAGCCCACTCATCTTTATGGCCCTTTCTACTCCACAGGTGATAATTTTGTAGCCTTCAGAGAGCATGGATTGGTAATAAAAACGGAAGATGGCGGAGTGCTTATTACCGGATGCGGACATCCGGGAGCTGTGCCTATGGTCACGGTTGCAGAAGAGGAGTTGGGAATTGAGATTCATACGCTTATTGGCGGTTTGCATCTGATGAACAAATCCAGCGAGGAACTGGAGCAACTTGCTGCCACCTTAAAAGAAATGGGGGTCAAACAAATCTGTCCCACCCATTGTACCGGGGATAAATCAATAGCTTCACTTAAAGCCTCTTTTGGTGAAGGCTATATCTCCGGGGGAACCGGTAAAGAGATTATCATTCAATAATTCCACGGTAGCTACCACAAAAAAGAGGCGGCCCGAATAAGCCGCCTCTTTTTTATTTATTGATTTTCTTAATCTTCTGTACCATCATCCCACCATACTCCGTTGTATAGAGTAACATCGGGGACATTCTCAGCATTCCCCGCAATCTCATTTTGGGAATATGGGAATCGACGGGGCACCTCGAAGGTATTGTTCATGGTGGGGTAGCCAGTCCGCCTCCATTCTGCATAAGCTTCCACTGCTCCATAAGGCCACAGGTGTATGTACTTCTGGCCAAAAATCATATCTGTTGTTAAATTGGAAGCATCGGTAGGTAGAACTTCAGGCTGCGCCTTGTACGCAACAACTGAGGCTGAATCAACGCCAGCTTGAGCCAGGGCCGCATCTAATCCTTCTTCGTAAGCGGTCAGAGCAGCTGCAGCATCAGGCGAAGCTTTTCTCAGGTGACATTCTGCCTCAACAAACTTGAGTTCGGCAAAGGTCATAATAGGCAAAGGGGCCGTTGGATAAATTACATGGTCCGTGATCCTGGAATAAATAACTCCTGCCTGGTCCTCTTCATTCTGCCCGTTTAGAGCCGGGACGTATTCTCCGTTTACCTGAGTAATAAAGAGAGGAATCCTGGGATCGTTCAATCCATCCAGCAAATGATAAAAGGTGTAGCTCACAGCATGATGCCTGCGCTCATTCTCTTCCTGGAACCAGGTATTCTCATGTCCCAGGTCGTTGGACCAGTTTTCAAAAGTGAAATCATCAGCCATAGAAGCAAATCCATTGGAAGCAGCCTCCAGTGCATCAGCAGCCGAGCCTGTGGGATTTATATTACTCAACCTGTTTAAATACCTCGCTTTCAATGAATAAGCTGCAGTAATCCAAGCGCCGGGATCACCCCCGTAAATGTAATCCTCACCACTCGTGGTGCTGATGTTATCTCTTTGAAGATCGGCAATGGCCTCCTCCAACTGGTCAAGCATCCTGGTATAAATGGATTCCTGCGTATCGTAAACCGGCTTGCGGTTTTCGGCACCCAAAGTTGCCTCCGAACAGGGAATACGTCCCCAGGTATCCGTGGATGCAAGGTAGGTATAGGCCTGGAGAATTTTGGCTATACCAACATCGATCCATTTGCCTTCTTCACTTCCGCCTTCCGAACCCTTTTCAATAATGATTTTCAGGTCAGGATGTAGCCTGGGATAGAGATAGAACGCCCAGGGATTATCACTCAAATTCGTGAGGGAAGCACGTCTGTCTGCATCTCTCATTTGTCCATGGGCACCGGCAGTCTGTTCACAGAATACAGAACTGTACCATGCAATGTCAGTTCCGGTCACCCAATAAGGGGTTGCAGCCGTACAACCCGACATGAGCATGCTAATGGGCACATCCACAGGATTGTTCGGATCCGTATCGATCTCATCCATGATCTCATCACTGCACGAAAAGGTTAACAGCATGAGCAGGAGAAAACTGAATATTGATATATACTTTGTCATCTTAGTTTAAATATTTAAAAGGTTAATTTTAGACCACCACCGAAGGATCGGGTATTGGGCAGCGAAACATATTCAAATGCTCCTATCCCATTTCCCTCTGCAGTACTTGATTCAGGATCAAAGTTGGGATAGTCGGTCCAAAGGGCCAGGTTCCTTCCATTGGCAAAAACGGAGATAGAACTGATAAATGTGTTCTGGAACCAGCGCTGCGGCATATCATAGCTAATCACCACTTCTTTCAGCCTCAGCAAAGTCTTGTCAAAGATCCTAGATTCTGAAATTCCCCATTCTACGGTACTGTAATAGTCCTCGCCTTTCAGGATTTCGATATCGTTGTCACCCTCAAGCACCAATTCTCCTGATGTAGGATCCATGTAGCCTTTAGCAGTATTGGGAAGCACCGTGGGAGTTTCTCTGTCCTCTGTAACCTTGGCTGCACCGTAATTCCTTAATAGGGCGTTCAGGCCGCTGGATATATAGCCACCTTTTGAATAGAATAACTGGGCGGTGAAAGTAAATCCTTTATATCGAAAGGTGTTGGTAAGGCTGGCGTCCCAGTCGGGGTTCACCTTACCAAGGATTTTTTCCTCTCCTTCCTGCAGGGGCATTCCGTAGAAAGGATTTGGATTGCCGCCCACTGTTTCACGAGAGTCCACCACAATCCTGTTCTGGTCGTCACGCACATAACCGTTACCAAAGATCACCGGGTAAGGATGTCCGGCATAGGCGTAGGCACCTACTGAAGTGAAATTTTGCCAACCTGTCTGCACACGCTCCACCCCGGGAGCAAGTTCCAACACCATGTTCTGGTTCTGTGAGAAATTAGTAAGAATTTCCCACTCAAATCCTCCGCTTGTCCGCAAGGGTACCAGAGACAACACCACCTCGTGTCCCTTGGATTCCAATTCACCGGCATTCCTGTATTCAGACCGGAAGCCAGAGGAAGCAGCCAGAGGAACTGAGAAAATCTGGTCGGTAGCATTCACATAGTAATAGGAGTAGTCAACGCCCACCCGGTTTTCGTAAAATCGAAGGTCAACCCCGATCTCATAGGTAGTGATATTCTGAGGCCTCAACTGGTCGGAAAGCAATACCGATTGTAGCGTGAAGGCCGGGTTTCCCTGGTAGGGAAAAGTGAAGTTATTATCAAGGAAACCACTTCCCAGTGCTTCACTATCTTCTTTGGCTGTATAAAGGGTACGTGTGGCAAATAATGCGCCAGCCTGACCCATCTGTGAATAAGAAGCCCGGAGCTTACCAAAGGGAAGTATCTCCTGGCCGGACAGGAAGTCCAGCTCGGTAAAGACAAATCCCGCCGAAACCGAAGGATAAAAATAGGATCGGTTCCCGGAAGGCATGTTAGAGACAATATCATTTCGTCCTGTTACAGTCAGGAACAACATGGAAGCATAATCGATCGTGGCACTTCCGTAGAAACCTACCACCCGTTGCCTGGTCAGTTCCATAAACACGTTCTGCGCTCCAGTGTTGGATATGTGATCAAAACCACCAATGGTAATATTGGTCCCGGTCATGGTATGGGTTTTCGTGGTAATATCGTAGAATTCGTTACCCAGAACCACATCCAGTCCGATATTCCCGAAATCCTTGAGGATACTCACTGAAGCGTTAGAGTTCAGTTCCTGGCGCTGATAGGTGTAGTCATCT
>JAYEOJ010000052.1:0-5565 GCA_034722835.1 Bacteroidota bacterium
ATTACGGATGGCCCTAAGGGGAGAAAAGGGGAGATCTGTACTTGAATTGTAAGCAGATGAAGGAGATTGCTCTACATATACTGGATATTACAGAAAACAGCATTGCAGCCGGAGCTGACCGGGTGACTGTTTCTGTAAGGGATGAAGAGCCTGCTGATCTGCTTCATATCAGCATTGAGGACAATGGGAAGGGGATGGGCGAGGAGGAGCTCCACAGGCTTTCAGATCCCTTCTACACTTCCCGTACTACCCGCAGGGTTGGAATGGGTATCCCGCTGTTTCGTCAGCATGCCGAAATGGCCGGGGGAGGATTAACGATCCGGTCGGAGAAAGGAGTTGGAACCAAGGTGGAAGCTACATTTCATCTTAGCCATCCTGACAGGCAACCACTGGGCGATCTTGAGGGGAGTTGGATGTTGCTGGTCTCTGCAAATCCGGATATTGAATGGGAACTCGTTTGTAGTAACGGAGCTGAGGATTTTTCCATATCAAGCTCAGAAATCAGGCTGGCCCTGGGAGTGGAAAGTATTCAGGGCACTGAGCTGACCTCCTCCTTAAGAAGAATGATTAGAAATAACCTGGATGAACTGGGATTGAACTAGCCTTAGGTTGAAAGAAATACAGGTATCATATAACTTTATAGTATTACAAGAATCAATAAGGAAGCATTATGAACAAGATTAAATCGCTGGCAGATCTGAAAAGGATCCGCGATGAACAACAAAGCGGATTACAAACCCGGGAGAAGGGCGAGGTTGCTGAGAACCTGGTGCAGGTAAAAGTGGCTATGGCTACCTGTGGAATTGCATCCGGTGCCAAGGAAACCATGGAGTTTATGACCGAAGCTTTAGAGAAGCGGGGCATAGATGCTATTGTAACCCAGGTCGGGTGCATGGGCTACTGTTATGCTGAACCAACCATCGAGGTAACTCTTCCAGAAAGTGAGCCCATTGTGTTTGGCGGTGTTAACAGGGAGAAAGCCGACGAAATTATTGAGAAATATATCAAAGGTGGTGAACTGGTGGATGGAATCATCCCGGTGAACTACGAAACAATTGATTAAAAGGAGGAATCTTATGTCAAAATACAGCATGCACTTGCTTGTTTGCGGCGGCACCGGATGTAAGTCTCAGGAGAGCGACATTATTTCGGAGAAGCTGAAAAAGGAGCTTTCAAAACAGGGTCTCGAAGAAACGGTCCAGGTGATCATGACCGGGTGCTTTGGATTCTGCGAAAAGGGTCCTATTGTTAAAGTAATGCCCGATAATACTTTCTATACCCAGGTGAAGCCTGAAGATGCAGAAGAGATTGTAGAGGAGCATGTGGTCAAGGGAAGAAGGGTGGAGCGCCTGCTCTATACCGATCCTGAAACTGAAGCTCACGTGGAGGACTCCAAGCATATGGGTTTCTATAAGAAGCAACTGAGGATTGCCCTTCGGAATTGTGGTGTGATCGATCCTGAGATTATTGATGAGTATATTGCCAGGGATGGTTACAGTGCACTTGGAGAGGTGCTTACCAACCAGACGCCCGAAGCGACCATTGAGTTAATGAAGGCTTCCGGATTGAGAGGAAGGGGAGGAGCTGGTTTTCCGGTCGGACTGAAATGGGATTTTGCCCGGAAGAACGAGGCCGATCAGAAATACGTGGTATGTAATGCCGATGAGGGCGATCCCGGTGCATTTATGGATCGTTCCATCCTGGAAGGAGATCCCCACTCCGTACTTGAGGCCATGGCCATCATAGGGCATTGTATCGGAGCCGATATGGGCTACATCTATATCAGGGCAGAATATCCCCTGGCCATTGCCCGTCTGAAAATCGCCATTGCACAGGCCAGGGAGTATGGCCTGCTGGGCAAAGATATTATGGGTTCAGGTTTCAACTTCGATATTGATTTGAAATATGGAGCAGGAGCCTTTGTATGCGGAGAGGAGACTGCCCTGATCCACTCCATGGAAGGAGACCGGGGCGAGCCTACGCTGAAGCCTCCGTTTCCGGCTGAAAGTGGTTATATGGGGAAGCCGACCAATGTGAACAATGTGGAAACCCTGGCCAATGTTCCTGCGATCATCCAAAAGGGAGCCGATTGGTTCAGCAGCATCGGTACAGAGAGCTCCAAGGGAACCAAGGTATTTGCCCTGGCTGGAAAGATTAATAACGTGGGACTGATCGAAGTACCTATGGGGACCACCCTTCGGGAAGTGATCTTTGAGATTGGTGGAGGAATTAAAGATGGGAAGAAATTCAAGGCGGTGCAGACCGGGGGGCCATCCGGGGGATGTCTGACCGAGAAGCACCTGGATACTCCCATTGATTATGAGAACCTGGTGGCCAATGGCTCCATGATGGGTTCGGGAGGGATGATTGTGATGGATGAAGACGACTGTATGGTTTCCATTGCACGCTTCTACCTCGATTTCACCGTGGAAGAATCATGCGGAAAGTGTGCCCCCTGCAGGATTGGAAACAAGCGCCTGCATGAGCTGCTCCAGAGGATCTGTGAAGGCAAGGGCGAGGAAAGTGATCTGGTCCGCCTGAGGAACCTGGGAGAGGTTATCAAAGACACCTCGCTGTGTGGCCTGGGACAGAGCTCGCCCAACCCGGTATTATCCACCATGGATAATTTCCCGGAGGAGTACCTGAGCCATGTGGCGGACAAGAAATGTCCATCGGGAGTATGTACCGATCTTCTTGAATATTTTATTGTTGAGGAGAATTGTATCGGTTGTACCGCCTGTGCCAGAGCCTGTCCGGTTGGATGTATTTCAGGGGAGCGAAAAGAACCGCACCTGATCAATCCGGATACATGCATCAAGTGTGGTGCCTGTATGGAGAAATGTAAATTCGATGCAGTGATTCTAAAATAATGTAGAGAGAGATGAGTCTAGTAAAACTTACAATAGATGGAAATAAGGTGGAGGTACCTGCGGGAACCACCATCTATAAAGCCGCCAAACAGCTGGATATTGATATACCAATCCTCTGTTACATGGATCTGAAAGATCTGAATATTGAGAACAAACCGGGAGGGTGCAGAATATGCTCCGTTGAGGTAGAGGGCAGGAGAAACCTGGCTCCATCATGCTCCACCGATGTGTCGGAAGGCATGGTTGTCAGGACCAACAGTATGCGGGTGATTAACGCACGCAGAACCGTGATGGAGCTGATCCTTTCGGACCATCCCAAAGATTGCCTGTCCTGCGCCAAATCAGGGAACTGTGATCTGCAGGACATGGCTGTTAAGCTGGGAATCAGGGAGATTCCCGGACAGGAGTATGCCGAGATGTCGACCTACAGGCTTGATACATCTCCTTCCATTATCCGGGATCTGGACAAATGTATCATGTGCCGCAGGTGTGAGACCATGTGTAATGACTTTCAGACCGTGGGTGCCCTGAATGCAGTGAATCGTGGATTCGAAGCAGTAGTGGCCCCTGCCTTCGAAATGAACCTGGAGCATTCTCCCTGTACCTACTGCGGACAGTGTGTGGCCGTTTGTCCCACCGGGGCACTGACCGAGGTGGATCACACGGGCAAGGTGATTGCAGCGCTCAACGATCCCACCAAAACCGTGGTGGTTCAGACCGCTCCGGCTGTCAGGGCGGCACTGGGTGAAGAGTTTGGTATGGAGCCTGGCACAAGGGTTACCGGCCAGATGGTTACTGCACTGAAACAGCTTGGGTTTGATTACGTATTTGATACCGATTTTGCAGCTGACCTTACCATTATGGAGGAGGGGACTGAGTTGCTGGGACGCCTGAAAAGGCACCTGGAGGGTGATGAGACTGTTCAACTTCCCATTCTTACCTCCTGCTGCCCGGGCTGGGTGAATTTCTTTGAATACAACTATCCCGATCTAAAGGATGTGCCCTCCACGGCCCGCTCCCCCCAACAGATGTTTGGCGCCATTGCCAAGACCTATTTTGCCGATAAAATCAAGGTAGACCGGAAGGACCTGGTGGTGATTTCCATCATGCCCTGCCTGGCCAAGAAATATGAGTGCCAGCGGGATGAGTTCTCCGTGGATGGAAATCCAGATGTGGATTACAGCATCTCCACCCGTGAACTGGCTCACCTGATCAAGCAGGCCAACATGGACCTTAACAAGCTGCCGGAGGATGATTTTGATGCTCCGCTTGGTGAGTCCTCCGGAGCAGCTGTAATCTTTGGTGCCACAGGTGGAGTGATTGAAGCTGCTACCCGGACCGCCTATGAACTTCAGACCGGTAAATCACTGGAGAAAGTTGACTTTATGCAACTCAGAGGAATGGAGGGAATCCGTTCAGCAACAGTTGATTTCGATGGCCTGGATATCCATATCGGAATTGCCCATGGACTTGGCAATGCAAGAAAGCTCCTGGATGATGTAAGAGCGGGAAAATCCCAGTATCATGCCATCGAGGTGATGGCCTGTCCCGGTGGATGTATCGGTGGCGGAGGTCAGCCCCTTCATCACGGAGATGCTTCCATTCTGCAGGCCCGAACAAAAGCAATCTACATGGAGGATGAACTGTAGGTAATCAGGAAATCCCATGAGAATCCCTATATCGTTAAGCTATACGATGAGTTCCTGGGTGAGCCTTTAAGTGAAAAGGCGCACGAATTGCTGCATACTCATTATTTTGATACGCATAAAAAGATTTTCCAGGTTTAATTGGTTATAATATAGATAGTTATGTCGAGCGTTAAAATAGAACTCAGACAGGATCAGGTGGATAAGATCCATTCCATATGTGATTCATTTGACAATCAGGAGGGTGAACTGATCAATGTACTGCACAAATGCCAGGAGACCTTTGGCTACTTACCAGCTGAGGTTCAGGAGTTTATATCAGAAAAGATGGAGATACCGGCTGCGAAAGTTTATGGGGTAGTCACTTTTTATTCATTTTTTACGATGATTCCCAAGGGGAAACATCCCATATCCATATGTACTGGTACGGCGTGTTATGTAAGGGGTGCCGAAACCGTATTGAATGAATTTAAGAAACAGCTGGATATTGAAGTCGGTGAAACGGACGTAAACGGTATGTTTTCGCTCAGTTGCCTTCGATGCGTTGGTGCATGTGGACTGGCACCCGTAGTTCTGGTGGGTGACAAAACCTACGGCCGGGTTGCACCTGATGATGTGAAGGCCATTATAGATGAATACACCAATTAGTTTGTATGTAAGTGGCTTTGGCTTACCCATATCCGTTCTTGATAGTGCGTTTCTTGCTATTTATCAAGCTGATTTGACAATCGTTTGGAAAAATACTACTTTTGACTTGGACGTAAGATTGGAAAACTTTGAGATTATGAGGTTAAGGATTTTAACCCCGGTATTGGTTTTTTCCATTCTTTTAATTTCATGTACCGAGGAGAAACCGGCTTCGGTCATGCCTGTAACAACTGATTCAGAACTGGCTCTGGAGTTTTATGAGACCGGGATGGTGGCGTATGACCAGCTCAAAATGAGTGAGGCCTGGCATAGTTTTGAAGCAGCAGTAAAAGAGGATCCGGATTTCTTTATGGCCCATTTCTGGATGTTTTTCATGTCCAGTAAAGACTTCAAGAAAGTTG
>JAYEOJ010000053.1:0-5540 GCA_034722835.1 Bacteroidota bacterium
ATCCTTAAAGCCGGCCAGGTAAGTAATGCCATTGTCTCAAGTGTGGACTTCCTCCCCACCTTTGCCGATCTGGCCGGAGTTGATCTTCCTGCCAGCCAGGTATTTGACGGAATAAGCCTGCTGGATATTCTGGAGGGAGCAGAACCCGATCCGAAACGGGCCATATTCTGGCACTATCCGGTCTACCACCACGATGAGCCAGCCAGTGCTGTCCGGAAAGGGAAATGGAAACTGATACATAATCTGGTAAATGACTCCTGTTACCTGTATGATTTGGAAAACGACATCGGGGAGACCGCCGATTTGAGCCAGGCTCATAAGGAGGTTGCAGATGAACTATACCATCTTCTGGAAGAGTGGCGAAGCGATTGCAATGCCGAGTTCCCGGTTCCCAATCCCGGGTTTATTCCAGAAGGACGTTATGAGTGGGGCAAACATCCGGATCAGAATTGATGTTAATTTCAAGTTATGGAGAAAGATAAAAAGCTGAAAGCCATTCTGTTCGACATGGATGGGGTCCTGCTGGACTCGGAAGAATATATCTGCCAGGCTGGCATCCTGATGTTTAAAGAAAAGGGCCATGAGGTAAGTCCGGATGATTTTCTGGAGTTTACCGGCATGGGGGAAAACAGGTACCTGGGCGGAGTGGCAGAAAAAAACGGAATCCCTTTTGAACTAGAAAAAGACAAGGCCCGGACCTATGAAATCTATGCTGAGATCGTTGCCGGGAAGCTGGAACCCTTCCAGGGGGTAGTTGAGTTTATTGAGAAATGCCGTTCCAGGGGACTTAAGATGGCCGTTGCTTCAAGCGCGGATCCTCCCAAGGTAATGGTTAACCTGGAGGAGATTGGAATCCCATCATCCACCTTTGGGACCGTGGTCACAGGTCTGGATATTGAACACAAAAAGCCTGCTCCGGATATCTTCCTAAAAGCAGCTGCAAACCTGGGTGTAGATGCTACAAATTGCCTGGTGATTGAGGATGCCATCAGTGGGGTAGCTGCCGGGAAAGCAGCCGGTGCAAAAGTCCTGGCCCTTACTACCGCTTTTTCTGCAGAAGAACTCTCCGGAGCCGACTGGGTGGCCGGCCTGCTCACTGATGTGGGCGATGAGGTGCTGGACTGGTAAGATCTCAGGGATTCACTTCACTGAGGCCCAGATCGAGTTGATCTGCAGTTCCCTCCCATATTATATCGGCCATAACCAGGGCCGCTCCCAGAGAACTGGCATTATCTACTTCTGAAGTAAAAACCTGCTTTTCCGGGTAAGCCAGGCTAAGAATGGTCCTGAATATGTTGTTCTTTGCAAATCCGCCAGTGATATACAGGTGCTTTGTGCTGTCTTTTTCAGCAATTATCAGTCCGATTGCATGTACCACCTGTCGTGAGAGGTCCACCATCAAACGGCTGTAGGCCTCTTCAAAGGATCCAAACTTTCGGTATTCAACACCCAGATCCACCATCCCTACAGGAATTCCTAAGCGGAAAAAAAGCTGTCCCTCCTCACCGGATTCCCATAGTTGCCTGATTATATCGGGTTCTGTATCAACCCTTTTGTAGGCTTCCTCATCCGTAAAGAAATGCTCCTGAAGACGCTCCACATTCAGATCGTGAATGCGGCCCAAAAAAAAACGGGACGAAAGCACCGGCTTCCCATGTACTCCCATAAAACTGAGGCAATCTCCTCTTAACTGTTCAGCTGTAAGCGGCTCACTGTTAAAGGGATTCATATTGATGCACCAGGTACCGGTTGATATGAGGATAAAATCCTCCTTGGCTGACAGGATATAGGGAGCCAACGAAGCAGAACTATCATGAATCCCGATTCCTGCTTCGATCATGCCTCCATCCAGAGCCACCGGAAAGGTCTCTGACACAGGCACAGGGTCGGGCAGGGAAATCCCTTCTTTTTTAAGCCAGGAATGGTATTCCATCCGGTCAAAATCCCATAACATGGTGTGGCACCCGATGGAGGTAAGTTCCGATACCGACTGGCCGTGAACCAGTTTTGCCAGATACTGGGGCAGGTGCAATACCTGACTGATCTTCCTGAATGTATCGGGTTTTGTCCGTTTCATCCAGAGTAGCTGCAAACCCGAATTCAGCATGCCCAGCATGGGGGATGCACATTGTCTGCAGAACTCTTCCTGCCCATCATGGGCTTCAAAAAATCCGTCCGTCACTTCTTCAGGAAGAGGTTTCAGATAGTTATAAATGGGAGTCAGGCGTTTTCCACCTTCGTCCAGGTACACCAGGGTTGCTCCATAAGTGCTGATATTAATCCCCCGAACCAGGTATTTTTTCGAAGTTAAATACTTATCGATGCTTTCTTTTATCCATCCTTCAATTGCCTGAGCATCATCGCAGGGAAAGCCCTCTTCATCGGTAACTTCCTGTAAAACAGCATTCTCTTCATGAATTACCTTCATATTCCGGTCAAACAGAAGGACCTTTTTATTGGTCTTTCCGATATCAAATATGAGGAGAGCTTCCATGGATTACAATTTAGGGATTTTCCTCCAATATTGCTTCTAAGGTCACAGGTCCTATCAGTCCCGAAGTGGTAAGCCCCTCTCCCTGTTGCAGGTCTGCCACTGTATAAGTGGTAAAGCGCTCCCCTGCAGGAAGGTCCATATCCCCTACCATCCGGTTTCTCCAGACATTCACCACGTCAATATCAAGCACATTCTTTCCTGCAAGCAGATGATCTTTTACATGAACACGGAAAGGTGCCATCCATGTTACTCCAAGGTCCTCCCCGTTAAGGCTTACCCGTGCCATAACTCCCACCTCACCAAGGTTCAGGAAGAGATCCCCTTCAGGTATCTCATCCAGGGTAAATTCTGTGGTATAGCTGGCTGTCCCGGAATAATATTTTATTCGCGGGTCGGCAGATTCGGTCCAGTCTGACAGCGAGGTAAATGTCAATGTCTCTTCCGGACCGAACACCTTGTTTTCAAATTCCACTAACCATTCCGTATCAAATGTTTTCAGCATTTTTAGTTGTGGAGTGTTCGTGGCATATCCCGCAGCGGAATTCTCATTGCTGCCCGATGTAAAGACAAGAAAACAACTTTCGTGCTTCTGCAGGGTAAGGGGTACAGTGGTTCTGTTGCCGTCATCAGTGTATTCGTTGAGTTGCCTGACTTCACCGCTTACCGCATCCCACCATTGAGGCTGAAGTCCGCTTACCCTGAAAGAGGGCATAAACTCCAGTACTTCATCACCCTGGTTGGTAAGGAAGTAGATCTCCATACCAGGCAGGGTGCGGTGGGTCCATAAACATGGAACACCCGTGGGATAGACCACATCAGCCTGAACCCGGATAAAATCCAGCGCTTCCTTGAGATCCATTCCATCCAGCAGGAAACCCTCTCCAAGGGCAAGCTCCAGCCTGCCACTTTCGTGAGACGCACCCCACATGCGATCGGCAATTTCCAGTATCTCCCGGTCACACTGTGGATAATTCTGAAGGCTGGGGGATTTCAAAGGCTTTCCACCCAAAAGGGTACCCCCGGCCTTTACCAGCTCTTCCATTTTTGCCAGTACATGAGGCCTCATGTTGGAATTTTCTGGCAGTACCAGGATGGAATAACTCATTCCGTCGGGCAGCATGAACTTTCCGTTTTTCACCGAAAGCCGATCCAGGATCACTTCGGCATTAATATAGTCGTAGGAATAGCCCGGGGGAAGCTCGGGGTCCCTGGTCCCGGTCATCTTGGGAGCATCTTCCCCAATAAAGTAAAGTACATCTGCTGCATATTTGCCCTGCTGCAGCATGTGCTGGCACCTCCGAATGTAGTCCACCCAGGCTGTTCCCTGGTCAAACCAGGTGTTCAGGCGATTGAATTCGGTGGAGAACCAGGCATTAATTCCCGGTGCCTCTTCTCTGGGCTGCTGGATGTACAGATGGAGAACGTAATGGTTGATCCCTTGGGTCCAGCACCAGTCTCCCCGCTTCTTGAGCATGGCAGGATGCCGCATGTAGGCATTCTGGGAGGCTGTAAAAGCTTCAGCAGAGGTGATGGGTTTTCCATACATATGGGCAGCTGAGGAAGCCGATTTACATTCAATATCCCCCAAATTGCGCTCGTTCCAGAACTCCCCGGCCACAAGGTCACTCTGGCCACCATACATCAGAAATTCTCCTGGATAGCCCCAGTGCCCATAGTTTTCCAACCAGGTCTTCAAACCATAGTCGTTGGCTGCCTTCCTCAATCCGCCCACGTACTCATAGGCCACATCATCGGCCACCGAACGGCGCAGGTCCCAGAGGAAACGGTCCGATTCTTCCACACTCCCCACCACGCGGCCTGACAGGACGGGCAGGTACTTAACCGGATCATAGCCGAATTTTTTCTGAAATCGCTCTGCGTAGCCGTCGCTCCAGTTCTGGGATCCCATCTCATAACTGTCGGCGATAAGGTACTTCAGCGCCGGCCGGCTCTCTTCGGGAATCCGCTTGATGAGCTCCAGCATATATTGCTCGAAATGGAAGCGGGCCAGCTCTGAGCTGGCTTTGTCGATCTCATAGCCTTTACCCTGAGGTGCAGCCGGCGAGTTTTCTGTTCCGGTGGGTGTCATTCCAATGCGCAATACGGTCCACTCACCCTCAGGCACATCTTCCACAGTCAATACACCCCTGGCATCCATCTGGTCACTGATGTCGTGTACCTCTGAAATCAACATGTTCTGATCTGCAATGGCTTCCTGCGCCTCCCACATATAGGTACTGAATTCCGGAAATGGGGTCGGATGCATTTTTCCCAGGGATTTCTCAATGTAGTTCTCCAGCACAGGTGCCGCAGAAATACGTATCTCAGCAAAACCGGGTGCAACAGTCCGGTCTGAACTTACGGCATTACTGCACAGCAGCCTGAATGCTTTTGCCTCCATATCCGGCAGGGAAATAGCCACAGGTCCGTCCGGAAGCGGACCCACATTCACCCCCTTGTTGCTGCGGTCAAACACAAAAGACCTGATGCTTTGATACTCCCCTTCCACCAGGGCCTGCAAGTCCACCTGGCATTTAAAGGCAGGAGTGGCCGGAGTGAGTATAATGCTTCGGGCAATTATGGGTTCCGCAGCGCTTAGCTCTGCCACATATGGATTATTATTGTCCCTCGTGAAAAAAGCATTCTTCATTGTGATATGGTGATCTTCCGATGCAATCTTCCTGAATCCCAGCACATAGGTATCCTGGAACTCCTCTGCGGGTTTGGGTAGCCGGACCGATATATCCCCGCCTCCCATGACCGTGGTCTCGGAATATACCAGGTGCCTCATGGCCTTGTCATAAGTCACCCAGGGTCCTCCACTCTGGCTCCATCCCGGACAATTGAAGAACCCGATATCGATCCCAATCCGCTGTCCCTCATTAACCACATGCACCATGGCATCCCACCAATGATCGCTGAACAAGGGCACCGGGCCATCCATTTCATCGGGATTGATGTTTCCGATAAGCACTGCTCCCAGTCCGAACTCCTTCATGGCCTCCAGGTCTTTGGTAATCCCCTCATTCGAAATATCATCTCCGAT
>JAYEOJ010000054.1:0-5534 GCA_034722835.1 Bacteroidota bacterium
CAGGAACAGCCAGGAGGGTAACAGAGGATCCATAGGGATAGCTGCCTCCGCCACTTGCTGTTCCCCCTTCAACCGGATTTGTCCCGGTTGTAACCTGGAGGGTTATCAGCTGGAAGTTGGCCACCAGATTCCTGTCGGAGGTCACGGTGAATACATAGCTCTCCTGAGTAGAAACTACGGAGCCGCTCTCCGTCCAGTTCACGAACTCGTAACCCGTGGCCGGCGTGGCTTCCAGGGTAGCGCTCTGGTTCAAATCATAGATCCCGGTCCCACTTACTGTGCCGGAGCCCGCAGGCTGTACTGTGGCATTTATTGTAAATGTGGGGAGGATGATGTCCACCATTCCGGCTCGCACAGCAAAATTGTTGGCTTCATTTGTCTCCACCACATCATTATAGACATCCACAAAATTCCCCACATAATAGGTACCATCTGTTACATCCGGTGCATTAAAGGTGTGACCGCCCACTGTCTGGCTACCCCCTGCTGCAATGGAGCTAAAGTAAAGATCACCTCCCAGCTGGACATCTACTCCAGGGGTGATGGTGTTGTCGGCTGAAAGGTAGAGACGCGAATAGTGTGCTCCTGAAGCATCGAGCCCAGTATTCACCTCTGTCAGATCTGCTATTACCGGACTCCCCACAACCCAGGTAGAGGTTGACAGGCCAATACTTGTACTCATCAGATCGATATCAGGATCATAGCCGATCATGCCCATTCGGTAGTTTATATTATTGCTTTCATCGCTTTCTACCACATCATCATAATAATCTACGATGGCTCCCATATAATAGGAACCACTTGGCATGGCTGGCGCAGTAAAAGATTCGGCAACAGCCTGGCTGCCCCCTGCTGCTATAGAACTGAAGTAGAGATCACCTCCCAGCTGTGTATCGCTGGAGGAGATGGTGGCGTTGTCCGAGAGGTAGAGACGTGAATAGTGCCCACCTGCAGAACCGGTCCCGCCATTCGCTTCTGTAAGGGTGGCCGTTACTGAGAGCCCTCCGGACCACAAGTCGGTAGTCACTGCCAAGGAGGTCCAGTAAAGATCTATGTCATTCGGTATATATTCAACCGGTGTGGGTAGATAAAAGCTGTTGCTCTCATTCGTCTCATGACAATCATTATATATATCTACGATGATCCCCACATAATAGCTACCATCAGCTACTGTTGGGGCTGTAAAGGTATGATTGTAATGAGTCTGAGATCCTCCGGCTGCTATAGAACTAAAGTAAAGATCTCCTCCCAGCTGGATATCTCCAGTGGTAATAGTGGTGTTTGGCGAAAGGTAGAGTCGAGAGTAATGTGCCTGAGCCGGGTCAGTTCCTGAATTCACCTCCGTAAGGTCAGCACTTACACTTAGTCCAGGATACCAGCTAAAGGTTGACAGGGTAAGAGCGGATGGGTACAAATCCACATCCTGAGCATATTTCCAAATAGTTAGATCATCCACAAAGGCCCCTTCATAAGGACCACCTATATTTATCCCATCACTTTCAAAACGCAGAGCAAAGTAAACCTCTGAATTACCAGTTATATTTCCCAGTGTAGGTACGCTTTCCAGATCCCAAAAGATCCAATCCCAAGGACCCCCCGTGATTCCTGTTTGCGAATGCCCGTAGTAATTGGTACCATCAATAGATACCATGTAACTGAAGTAGTCCCAACCACTTTCGGCATCAAGCCAAAGATCAAAGTTCAAATCTGCATCGGTGGCATCACTCAAATCAAAGGGCCCATAAATAGCCCAGGAATCCATATTGTCAGGATAATCGGCCGGAGGGGACACAGAAGCAGTTCCATAATCCGCGCAGAATAGGCTCCAGCTGCCACTAACCGCCCTGTAGGGATTATCATCCCAGTAGGCATCGGCAGCTCCGCTTGCAGCAAAGCAATTCCAATCGGGAGCCGGAAAGACACCTTCGAAATCATTGCTCATGATAATCTCCCAAGCCGCTTCAGGACGAATATCCGCCTCTTGAGTAACATAATTTTCCTTCACGTCACGACTATCATTTTGCAGGTACAATACGTTTGCAGTTTCTGGATCAAAGACCGCACTGCAGGGTTTTGTTACAACCGGAAGGTGTTGACCCTTCTCAGGCTTTACCTCTGTTTCATCGCTTATCATATCATTCGTTATGATAAGTTCGTCAGGATCAGCGCCTGGTTCACCTGGGTCCCCGGGGCTAACTTCTAAAGTGCTCCAATCCATCTCTGAATCCTGCGGATTAGGCCGCATCGATGCACGATCCGGAGATTTAAGGGTATCCTCCCTCACTGCTGCACTGACCTGGCTGTTCTGCTCCACACCATTGCTAATAATGGTTAAATTATCTTCCGCTGGGGAAGCATCAGAGGCTAAATCAGGATTAGCACTACCATCCAGTGGTACAGCACTGACTACCTTACCGTCTTTAACGGTAATTTTCATTAAGGGCTTGGCCGTTTTTTCCTGGCCAAACATACTGACTCCCAAAGCAGAAAGGAAGATCAGCACAATTAAGGAGTAAAGGTTCTTTTTCATATTACATCAGTTTTTAGGTGACTGGTTAATACTTGGAGAAATTCCATATAAGTTACGGGAAATTAAACTTATAAACAATTTTTTTAAGCTCTAATTCACACTATATCAACAAGAAACATGGATATTTTTAAATTTTCGCCAGAATTTTCATCAGCCTGTGGAAAATATGAGGCCAGAAGATTAGAAATACTCCTTTTTTTTACTACGCAGCTTACCTCTTAATAAATTTACCGGTGAATCGGGCATCGGTGTCATGATCTATGACCCTGATGAAATACATCCCGGGAAACAGCTGCGAGGTGTTGAGTTCGATTACATCCTTAAAATGATGAAGCGTTTTATAATTTGCAATCATTTTACCATTTGCATCATACAAAGAGATAACAGCAGACCGGCTCAAATCAATATTAAACCTCACATAAAGATAGTCCCCAACCGGATTTGGATAGAGCTCAAAAGGATGCTCCTCTTCAACTGGCTCAGTACCTGTGGTGTTCTCAGGAAGAAATACGGCCTTTATATGAGCATCTTCAACTGCGGTAAATGAATAGGGATTGTTATCTGACAGGACCACATCATTCTCATCAATCCAATAGGCAAGCTGATACCCTTCCGCTGGAACAGCTGCTAAAATGACAAGATCCCCAAAAACAAACTGTCCTCCTCCTGCAGTTATCCCGCCTTCTGAGGGAACTGAAGAAGTCTGGATAGTTAAGGAGGATTCAGTTTTAAAGTTAGCCACCACAACACTGTTCTGATAAACATTGAAATTGTAAGCGGGATTGGTAGATACCTCAATATCATCAATGGTCCAGTTTACAAACTCAAAACCTTGCGAAGGTGTTGCAAGCAGGGAAGCCTGACTGCCATAAGAATAGGTGCCTCCCCCGCTTATGGTTCCTGCTCCCATAGGATTTGCAATTGTAGTAACATCCAATGATTGCACAGAAAAACTGGCTACCAGGTGCAGGTCAGCAACTGCCGCAAAACTGTAGTTCGCCGAGCTTGACACTGCAACCCCTGCTACCATCCACGCATCAAATTCATATCCGCTTGCTGCTACAGCTTGCAATTGAACTGTTTGATTGTGAGTGTAGGCTCCGGTTCCTGTCACAGTCCCGGTACCCTCAGGTTCAACAGAAGCGGTAATGGAATAGTATTCCATGGAGAAATTGGCTGTGAGTGCAAGGTTCTCAGTGACTGAAAAGCTATAGACTGCATTGGTAGATAATACCATTTCACCTATCGACCAGTTTGTGAATGTATATCCCTCTGCCGGTGTTGCGGTAAGCGTGGCCATATCACCATAGTCGTAGGTGCCTGCTCCTGAAACTGTGCCTCCTGATGAAGGATTGGCACTTGCTGAAACAGTGAAGCTCTTCAATTCAAAATTTGCTACCAGGTGCCTGTCACTTGTTGCTACAAAAGAGTAGACCTGGTCTGTCGAAACCACTATTCCATTTTCTGTCCAACTCACAAAGTCGTAGGTGGAGGCAGGGCTTGCAGTCAAAATCACATCCTGGTCAACCCCTTTCTCTCCAGCACCCTCGATAAAGCCTCCGGAAGGAGGATTGGCCTCAGCAGTAATCATGTATGTACCAACGGTTTGTGGACTCGCAGTGACATCGACGACCACACTTCCCTCATCGGCATCGTCAGAGCTAATGGTAATATGACCCGTTTCAGTAGCCGAAATCAGATTCCAGTCAACATTAACATCAACAATCATACTTCCACCCGCATGCAAAACAAGTGGAACAGTGCTATGACTAAGAGTCATCCAGGTCATATCATCACTTATACTTGAAATGGTCAGGTCAGCATTACCCTGATTTGAAATGATGAGCTGATCTAATCCTCCTGCCTGGACCATTTGAAGTCCAAGGTGGGCATCCAAACGGCCATAGCCAGACTGAGCGTCATAACCTGCAGCTCCAATATCCACTGAACCCTGTTGCATAAATTGCCTGACCTGAAGGGAGCTAAGGCTCGGGTCAATAGATAGAATCAAGGCTGCAACACCTGCAGCATGCGGGCAGGCAGCAGAGGTCCCATTGAAATGCGTAAGATAATCCTCTGAGTTGTACCCTCCTGCTCCTGATATATCTGTTGAATAAATCCTGGTTCCGGGAGTGATGAAGTCCAGGTCACCGTAATTACTGCCCCACCATGTTTCACCATCGCAGGTTGATGGAGTTTTACGTTCACCACACGGCGACATGGCTCCTACTGAGATGCAGTTGATGTAGCCACTTGGATAGTGGGAATTAACCGAATTATCCTCATTATCATTTCCAGCAGAAGCAAACACAACTACATTGTGAAAGACGGCATAATTGATGGCCTCTTCCATAAAACCCGAGAATGAATCACCTCCCAGGGAAATGCTGATCACCCTTGCGCCATTATCCACTGCATAATAAATAGCATCAATAATACTTGAACTTGAGCAACCCACAGAATTGCAAACTCGTAGAGGCATCAGACGTACACCAGGAGCCACCCCAACCGTACCCAGGTCATCAGCTGCAGCTGCAATAATTCCCGCACAGGCATTGCCATGGAAATCGCCATTCTGGCTGGTAGGATCGGTATCATCTCCCACGAAATCATATCCATTAATGATTTTCCCGATAAACTCTGGATGCGCGGGATCAATGCCATCATCAATTACTGCAACAATAATGCTTGAAGAACCTGTAGTGATATCCCAGGCATTTGTAGCATTTATATCCGATCCGGGGCTACCCACGAGACTACCGCTTATTGCAACAGCGTTTCCTGTATTCTTCAATCCCCATTGATACTGAAACAGAGGATCGATTGGCTCGTACTCCTGGATCAGATCATCATCATGTTTCAATAGATAGTTGGGCTCCGCATGTTCCACAATATCCATTTCGATCAACTCCCTGATCACATCCTGCACAGTCCCTTCATGCTCCAGCTGTATCAAAACAGTACTTGAGTTGGTATGTGATTCCAACTGGCTGCGCGGCTTTCT
>JAYEOJ010000055.1:0-5530 GCA_034722835.1 Bacteroidota bacterium
CGGCAAGTCGCAGGAAATCTTGTTTGAATTGTTTCTCACTGGAGAAGGGTAACTGAAAAAGCACATGTTTGCACCCCAGCTCCAGATAAGATAAGAGTACATCCTTTGCTTCATCAAATGAGCTGCTGGCGGTTCCGGCAAAAACCGGCAACTTGCCTTCAGTTGTTTGCATGACACAATCAACCATGTCCAGGCGTTCTTCCCTGGTAAGCTTTTGTACTTCTGAAGCCATGGCAGGAGCCAGAAATCCCGCAACTCCGGCATCCAGAGCCTCAAGGACATTTCGTTCCAGGGCATGAAAATCAATCTTATCGGCTTCCGTGAAGGGCGTATTCAGAACGGTGACTATTCCATGGAGCGGATATAAGGGCTTCATTTTGCGTTTAAAACTATTTTTCAACTTTTATGGTCCAATCTTTAAACTCAACCCGGTACTGCTTTTTATCGGGAGAGCCTGCAGCCAGGCCAATGTCGATGGCCTCAGCCAGTCCAGGTATATCATTGGTTCTCTTCTCATTGATCCAGGTCTTACCATCCAGGCTGATGCTTCCGGTAAACTGATTTCCATAGCGGGCCAGTTTCAACCAAATGGGAAACTCCAGGTCTTCCGGAAGGTTCTGACTATTGGCCTTATGCATACAGCCATTCCCGAATTCATCGTAGTTAATACCTGCACGACCTGGTGTTCCAAACAGGAGCATGGATCCCTTGCTCCCCGGTTGGGTATCGAAGCTCTGTGTCATATCATTGCGAGCGAATAAGCCGGCGCGGAACCATTCGTGGGTGCGATCTCCGAATTTGTTGATTTTTACAGTGGCCACAAAATCACCTTTGATCTGCTTTAAAAAAATACTTGCATAGGAATCTTCAGCATGGAAGAAATCTGAACCGCCGGCTGTTATCCGAAAGATATTATTTTCCGGATCGGCTTCCATATTACACGGTTTGGCCTTTGCAGAGCAGTAGGTAAAGAGATCTTCATGCTCAGGCGCAATCCTGATCCAGTCGGAGACTCTCAAATTACTCTCATTGCTGTTTCCCATTCGAACCGTGTATGAGCCAGTTCCGGGGCCAATTTCAAAACTAAGCTCCCTGGCCTCGTTTCCTTCCAGATGAACTGATTGAGAAGCATATTCCTTATTATTCAGATAGAGTATGGCCATTTCATCGCGGGGATCAGGGAGCAGGTTCCTGGCAAGTGCTTTTACCCTGAGGGATTCGCCTGAGAGAATGGATGTATCGCTTAGCAGCATTGCTTCAAAAACAACAGCAGGCTTTTCGCCCTTTATTCTGATATTTTTATACGGGGTAGAACCGATGGCAAGCGCATGGGACCCTTCATCATATAGTCGCAATTCAAAAGTAATCCTGCGGGAATTAGCGCTGATCACCGGGAAGGATTTTTTATCTATAATCTTCCCATCCAGGTATAAGTCAACCGCTGCGATCCCTGAGGAGCCAGCATTATATACACTGGCGCTTACAGAGATGACACTACCTGCGGGAAGGCTAAGTGTATCGGCTTCTCCCTGCCCGGAGATTTTCAGCTCACTGTATTGAAATTCAGGATCGCCGGTAATGATCTTTTCAGGTGCACTGGCCGGCTCATCAATCACATAGTTATTCCTGTATATGTTGTCCACCAGATTTGCCGCACAGAGTTTCATTTCGCCTTGCTCCAGATTATAGAATATATTTTCCTCGGTGAGCCAGTCAAGTGACATATTATCGAACCAGAAACCCACGTTATCATTGAAGTAGCCTGCACGGACATCATGTACCAGGTTCTTTCTGACCACCGAGGAGAAGGTTGTGCCAGCAGTTTTTATGGCACCTGAATCATCCGCATCTTTCTGCACATCATCCAGGTGATTGTATTCCACCACGTAGCCGCCATCAATGGCTTCCTCCAGGTTACGCCACCCACCTACTGAAATTGCATATCTTCCCCTCGTACGGGTAATATAGTTATGTGAGATGGTAGTGAACAGGGAAAAGGAAGCATTGATATTATTTCCTCCACAATCCACAAAGCTGTTATACGAAACGGTGGTTTCACGCAGGATATCTTTCCCATCGGCGGGTTCGTCGGGTCCATGAATGCTTATGGCCATGTTGTCGATTGTTGTGAAGCTATTTTCCAGAATACGGGTCTGGTAACAACCTAAGCCGATGGAAAGACCTGTACCTCCACAGGAGCTGAGACTCGATGCTACCAGCTCACATCCATGTGCATATTCATAAATCAGTGCGCTGCTTCCCGGTAATGCAGCTTCAAAATGCAAACCGTAAATACGAAGATTCCGCACCGGTTGACCGGCTTTACCTTTTACCACCAGTAATTCATTGATCCGGGGTGCAGATACTGTGCTTGTATTTAATGCATCAAGGCCGGTTTCCGGGATATAGCTTAATTCACTATGTTTTTGATCATAAAACCATTCTCCCGGGGCATCCATCAGGGCTTTTACATTCTCAATATAGTACCTGGGGGGTACGATCGCCACACCCTCTTCCGCTTTGCTTAACCAGGCTGTCCCGGATTTTTCATCCACCCTGGAGATGGAATTGTTACCATGGTGCCATCTCAGTAGCATAAACACACGGTTGCCTTCCATTTCCTTCCATTGCCTGATTTCCCCTTCGTTAAAGTAAAGCTTGTCGGGTGTTTCACTTAGCTTTGGCGGAACAAAATACCCGCTATCGGGAGCCCTGGCCAGGGTTTGTTTTCTGCCATCCACGACCAGCATCTGTACAGGGACATCCAGGTTCCGGATCTTCCATGCCTTCCTCTCTTTTTCCCATGAATGCAGCAGTAATCCACCAGATATAACTGGTTTCTCCCCGGGATAGGCAGCGTAGGTAACATAGTGATCTCTCAGTTTATGATACTCAAATGCACCGGTGGGCAGGTTTGTCTCAATGCGCTCTCCCCCGTCCTCGGGGCTGAAGACAAGTGCTTCTTCAAGGGTATAGTAGCCTTCACGAATATAAACCAGGATGTCCTTTCCTTTACCGAAAGGATGGGGTGAACCAATCCACCTGGTTTCCACCGGATCATCTTTTGGAACATATACTTTTGATTTAAGTGATCTGACTGCCTGCTGGGCCCTGAGAATGCTTGCAAAGGGTCCGTCGGTATGATCGGAATTTGGCTCTGCCAGGGTGCCTGACCACTGATCATTTCCATTGGGCGCCACATAGAAATCAGCGCTTTTTCCCTCATCTGAAAATTTCTCCCATTTTTCGCCACGAAGTAGTTTTCCCTGGCCCAAGGCCTGAGGACTACCTAAAAGTAAAATAATCAGAAGCAAATAATAGCAGCTATGGATTTTCATTTCTTTATCAAATTCATTTTAGTTCATGGATTTATATAAATTATCAGGAGCAATGCTTTCCTTTTCCATATCCGGACCGGCCAAATATGCTTTCAGGTGAAACCCGCCCCCTGCCTGAAAGTAGGTGATCCTCAAGTTATGCCTTCCTTCAGAGAGTACGATCTTACCCTCCTTTTCAAGGGCACCATGGGGACCGTCGTTGTCAATCACAAGTTCCCCATCGATAAATAACTTACTCCCATCATTTGAATTCACATAAAAGGTGTAAAGTCCGGTTGCCGGAATTTCAATGCTTCCCTCCAGGATCAGTCCGAATTTTTCCTGCTTAAAGGGAATCTGATCCAGTCCTATCTCATAGATGCTACCTGTTCTCAGGGGCTCGAGCGTATTGAAATCCGGGATTCGCTCCCACGAGCCTTCGTAATACTGGTAGTTGAGTCCGTTAAGCTGCGGATTCACAAAATTTAATGTGCCCACGCTGTAGGAACCCGGTGAATAGCCGGTCCTGAATAGTTTCGCTTTGATGATCGTATTGCTGTTTATTTTTATTGGTTCGGAGTAGAGCGGGGAGTGTTCATCCGGTTCGCTCCCGTTAAGGGTATATCTGATCTGGGCTTTCTCATCTTCGCTAAGGATCCTTACAAGAGCAGTATCAGGCAGGAACAGAAGTGTATCTGCAGGTATGATTTTTGGTGCTGACAACCTGGAGACCTTAGTTAAACTCCTGACATCCTTTACTCTGAATTTGTAGGAACCCGATTCCACCTGGTATCTTACCACTGAATCCCTGAATTCCAGGAAAGAAACATGATTACAGTTTTTAACGGCCCTGCCATTGATGCTAACATCATCAGGATCTGCAGCAGGAAGGAATACTGTGGCTGTGGTATTGGCAGGAAGTCCAAGATTTAAAAGCAGATCATTTCCATCCCATTCCCAATGCGATTCAATCCTGCCAAAGACCGATTCATAATTTGCTCCTGCAAATTCCAGGTTCCGAAGAGCATGGGGTTTTATAATCATATTTTTGAAACCGGGGTTGTCAGGATCGGGATAGATCCCGGCAAGCGCCTGATAGAACCACTGGCAAACACTTCCGAACATGGGGTGACTGTGGGAAGCATCACCCAGCCATGTTTCCCAGATGGTGGTGGCTCCCTGGTCAATGGCATCGCCAAAACTCGGGTAATCATGCTGGTTCATCATGGAGTATGCCAGGTCCACCCGGCCATAACGGGTCAAAACATCCAGAGCAAGCGGTGTTCCCATCATGCCGGTATCAAAATGCTCACCGGTATTGGATTCAATATTACGGACAAGGGATTTAAAAACCTCCCCGATCCTGTTCTCTGGCACCAGTCCAAATCCCAGCGCAAATACATTGGCACCCTGTCGACCGATGGAGTAGGATTTTGTACTCTCCCGGTAATATTTCCGGTTAAAAGCCTTTTTGGTCTGAGCAGCGAGATCTCTGAAGTAGCCGGAATCTCCAGGTTTCTCTAAAACAGTTGCAATGTCAGACAGGAGCTTTAAATCATAATAATAATAAGCGGTGCTAACCAGGGACGGTGGTATCTCTGTGACATCGGGGGGGACCCACTCTCCCAGTTTCTCTTCGTTTAAGATCCCTGTGGGGTCCGTAAGACTTTTCAGGTATTCGATCCAAAGCTTCATTCCCGGATAGTGCTCCTTCAGAATCGTTTTATCGCCATAATAGAGGTATATCTGCCAGGGAATGATAATATAGGCTGAACCCCAGGCGGTTCCGCCACCTCCACTCTGGTATGGCACCGTATTGGGTACATAACCGGTCTCAGGATTTTGTGCATCCCCAAGGTCCTTCATCCATTTTGTATAGAAGGAGGCCATATCAAAATTGAAGATGGCTGCCTCTGCCGCGATCTGACCATCACCTGTATAGCCCCTGCGCTCGCGGTGCGGACAATCGCTGGGAACACCGCCATGCATATTCCCCAGCTGGGTCCTCTGAAAATTCTCCAGAATTGTATTGAAAAGTTCATTTGAGCTATGAAACATTCCAGCCGGTTTCACATCCGTATTAACCACCATGCCTGTAATACTTTCCAGGGTCAGGGGAATGGGGGAGGATACATCCACCGTACGGAAAGCGTGCCATGTAAAGCAAGGTTCCCAGACTTCAGTTTCCTGGCCTTTAAGAATATAGGTATCTG
>JAYEOJ010000056.1:0-5524 GCA_034722835.1 Bacteroidota bacterium
CCGTGATCTGGTAATTACTCTGACTGTTGAACTGCATAATCAGGGGCCTGATCTCCTGGTACAAAGACTGAAAATGAAAATCTTTAACAACTCCGATAATATTATGCGGATCGCCTGTTTCATCTCCAAACTGGGTGTATATGCGTTTATTCAAGGGATCCTCAAAGTTTAGTGCCCTGGCGGCCGATTCACTGATTACCAGAGCAAAGGAGTCGGTTGGAACATCCTCCTGGAACCATCTTCCCTCCACCAGTTCCAGTTCATAGGTTTCATGAAAATACCAGTCCACATACATGACATTGATGGCATGAGTTTCATTGGTGGAGGCCCCTTCAGGAAGGAAGGCGTTGTCCCCGATCAATCCTCCCGGTACCGCACTGGCGACGGTCACCTGTTGAATGGAAGGATTTTTCAACAGCTCCTGCCTGAATGCATCTATCTGCTCCTCCAGTACATACGCCCGGTCGATCACCACCAGGTTTTCCTTATTGAATCCCAGGTCCTTGTCACGCAAATAATTCATCTGCCTGTTTACCAGAATCGTACAGATAAATAGTACTATGGTCACCACAAACTGAAAGGTCACCAGGATCCTCCTTAAAGTAGCCCCTCTGGCTCCCCGCATGGCCCCGCTCTTTAATACATCAGTTGGTTTGAATGAAGAGAGGAAGAAGGCCGGATAAGATCCCGAGGCAAATCCCACAAATATCCCGATAAACAGGAGACCACCAATAAGCCGCAGGGTGCCCAGGGATTGCAATTGAAGTCCTTTCCCAGCAATCCTGTTAAATCCTGGTATGAAGAGCTCTACCAGTACTACTGCCAGGATCAGTGCCATGACAGTGATCAGAAAGGATTCCACAAGGAATTGCCAGATAAGTCTTTTCTTCTCCGCTCCCGCTGCCTTTCTGATCCCCACCTCGGTGGCTCTTCTGGCTGCACTGGCTGTGGCCAGGTTCATAAAATTGATGGACGCGATCAGGATCAGGAAAAGAGCAATAACAGAAAAAATAATGACGGATGAGCGGCTTCCTCCCGGGTTGATCTCGAACTGAAGATCTGATTGTAGATGAATATCTTTCAGTGGCTGCAAAAAATAGCCATAGGTATTTCCGGCTTCAAAAAACTCCTCCATGGTTAATCCGAGCATCTCCTCCAGCTCACTACCCATATGCTGTGCGATCAGATCAGGAAACTTCGCTTCCAGTTGATCAGGATCAAAGCCCTTCCGTAATCGAATATAGGTGTAGTTGTTATTCCCCAGCCACTGGGTCCAGTCGGCCAGGTAAATGGAGCTCATGGATCCCAGCATATTAAATTGAAAATGAGAACTTTCGGGAAAGCCTTTGACCACCCCCGTCACCTCAAAGTTCTCCTCCTCCTGTCCCACCTGCAGAAATTTGCCCACCGGATCCTCATTGCCAAAGTATTTGCGCGCAGTCTCTTCGGTAAGCACGAGCGTATTGGGTCTGTTCAGCATATCTGCAGGATTTCCGTAGACAACCGGAGCTGTAAAAACATTAAAAAAGGTTGAGTCGGCATAATAGAAGTTCTCTTCAATAAAGACCTTCTCCTCGTATCTCAACTTGGGATCACCGCTAAAGGTAAAGAGACGGGTAAAATCCACCACTTCAGGAAAGTCGGACTTTAATGTGGCACCCATGGGGGCATTGGAAAGGGCAGCCTCTACCTCATTGCCCTGTATCTTTCCCTTGATGGTGATCCTGTAAATCTCTCTGAAGTGCTCATTGTGTTTGTCATAGCTTAATTCATCCAGCACAAACAGCAGGATCATGATGGAACTGGTAATGCCAATGGCCAGTCCAAGCAGGTTAATCAGGGTATAAGCCTTGTTTCTTAAGGCATTGCGGAATGCAATTAGCAGATAATTCTTTATCATGACAGCTCAAGTTGACAACGGGCCATCTTTCCAGGGTGAGTAGTTTTTTACGGAATGTTTCCTAAATTGGGTTTCAATTTAAACAAATTCAGCAGAAAAGATGATAAGCAAAGGTGTTTCTTTCAAGATTTTAACAAGCATTGTCCTTATGTTACTGGCTGCCACTGAGCTCCATCCATGTACCATTATTGCGGTCGGAAAGAAGGCATCGGCCGATGGATCGGTGATTATTTCACATACCGATTGCGGTGCCGATAACCGCATCCGGGTGGTGCACGGAAGAAGTTACAATCAGGGTGATATGGCACCTGTATACTGGGGCATCCAGGATATCCACAGATCCCTGGACGATTTTGGTGATGTCCTGGGATATATTCCCCAGGTGGAGAAGACCTACACCTATTTCCACTCGGCCTATCCCCATATGAATGAACACCAGCTGGCCATTGCCGAAAGCACCACCAGTCAACGTAAGGAGCTGAGGGTGGATATGGCTGTATGCAAGCAGATTATGACCGTTGAACAGGCACAGGCTTTTGCCCTGCAACGCTATACATCGGCCCGCGAAGCCACTGCCTTTATTGGTCAGCTCATGAGCCAGTATGGATTCCTCCCCTCCTGTGCCGGTGAATCTGAGACCCTGGTAATAGGAGATACTGAAGAGATCTGGATCATTGAAATATTCAGTGTGGGATCGGACTGGGATCCCGAAAGCGGGGAACCGGGTGCCATTTGGGTGGCACAGCGGGTACCGGACGACAATGCCCTGGTCGTTGCCAACTGGAGCATTATCAAGGAAGTGGATGAAACGGATAGAGAAAACTTCCTCTTCTCTCCCAACTACAAGCAATTTGCCATAGAAAAGGGCTGGTACAATCCCGAAGGAAGCAAGCCTTTTATACTTCAGGAGGTATATGCTCCCATACTCCGCGAATGGGCCACCAACCGCATGTGGCTCTTTTACAGCACCCTTGCGCCTAATTATGCCGACTGGCCGGATCGTATGCTGGAGGATGGACATATGATGGGGTACAACCAGTATATTCAGTATGTGGAGCCCCTCTCCCTCTATCCCACCTCCGTACAACCGGAAGTTAAGATCTCCGTCCAGGATGTGATGGCCTTTCAGCGATCCACCTTTGAAGGAACCATCTATGATAAAACCGAGGATTACGACTGGTATGTACCCGATGGCAAAGGGGGGATCAAAAAGAGTCCCCTTGCCACTCCTTTTCCAAGCAAGGATATGCGGGAGCTTCTGGATATCAACAATCGCAGGAATGTGGCCCGGCCGCAGGGATTCTATGGGATGATCGCCCAGCTCAGGGGCTGGCTGCCCGATCCCATTGGCGGCATCTACTGGGTCTTCCTCGATAATGCCTATACCAGTCCGTACGTGCCCATCTATGCCGGCACCCAGGAGACGGCCGAATGTTACAAGAACTTCGATCCCACCACCTATAGCAACCTTTCGGCCTGCTGGGCCATCGATTTCGTGGATAATCTGCTATACCTGAAGTGGCAGGAAGCCGTCAAAGATCTCTGGATGGTACGGAATCCCTATGAGGAACAGCTGTTTCTGGAACGTGATCATATTGATAAAGAAGCACTTGCCCTCTATGAGGAAAATCCGGATAAAGCTTTGGAATTTCTAACATCATACTCCAAGGGGAAAATGGAAACGGTGCTGGACATGTACAATGAACTTCACGATGCACTGATCGTCAAGTACAGCAACAGCAGGTAGCTTAAGTTTATTGTAACGATTTACCCCGTTAATCGTCTTCTTTATGGATAAATTGATTAAGATCATTCTATGCCATAATTGCGGAAGCTCTTTTGAGCGGGACCTCTCCTACCGTGACTGCAGCAACTGCTTTGCCTGTACGGGTTGTGAGATCTATACCTGTCCGGAGTGCGCCATAGAAATAGCTGTAAAACCAAAGAAGCAAGTACCTTGACCCTCAATAACTTATTTAAGATTATCAGACGTGATACTTTAACTCTGATTACCAACATTAGCGGACTCTCCCTCGGACTGGCCGCTTCCATCCTGCTCACAACTTTTATACTATTCGAGCTTAGTTATGACAGGCACTTCAGCCATGCTGACCGGATCTACCGGATGAACTCCATCTGGATCGAACAGGGAGAAGCAGCAGAGATGCCTATCAATGTGCGTGAGGCCTATACTGAAATCCCCGGGAAAGTGGCAGGTATTGAGGCGGCAGTGCAGATATACAGAGGGGGGGACAGGGAAATCATCCAGGAAGAAAACCGGCACGAGGATCTTGCCCTGCTCTATGCCGATCCGGATTTCTTCCGGCTTTTTGATCTGAAGTTGCTGGCCGGAACGTCCGAAGGTGCTCTCAGAGAACCCAATACGGTAGTACTGACTGAAGAAAGCGCCAACAGGATCTTTGGAAGCACCGATCCATTGGGTCTTAGTTTTGCAATGGAGGAAGAGATCTTTACTGTTTCAGCCCTTGTAGCCAACGTTCCGCCCAATACGCATTTCACCTTTGATATGCTTATGCCCATGCAATCGGTGGCGAGCTTGGAGCAATTGGGAGGACTGGAGTTCTTTACTTATTATCTACTGGAAGATGGCGTTGTAGACAGCCAGGTCCTGGAGACCATTGCACAGGAGAACACGCGGATACTTACCGAAGGATTTTCAGGCTTTGGAAGTGCTACTTTTGATTCCCGGCTAACTCCCCTTCGGCAACTACATCTCCGCTCCGGTATGACGTGGGATCTGTCCACACCCGGGAACATCCGCACCATTTACATCATGCTGGCCATTACGCTGGCCGTCCTGAGCCTGGCCCTTTCCAACTTCATTAATTTATACATCCTGAATGGTGCCAGAAGATCTAAAGAAATTGGGATCCGGAAAGTAAACGGGGCTGGTCGAAGACAGATGATCCGGCAATTCTACCTGGAAACCACCCTGGTGGTCACCATGGCCTTTGTTGCTGGGACGATCCTGTCCATCCTTCTGCTTCGTCCCTTTGCCAATATCATGCAGCGGGATTCTTTTGCCCAGGTGGGTGACACACCCGCCCTCTACCTGGTCCTGGCCGGAATCTACCTGCTGACCATTTTCCTGTCCGGATTCTACCCTGCCCTGCTTCTGAGCAGGTCAGCTCCAGTTCCCTTGATTCGGGGAACCGTGAATCCTGCAGGGGATAAGCGGATCCTGTTAAGAGTCGTCAGTGTATTGCAGCTTTGCATCGCCGTAGGCCTCCTGGCCATTCTGCTGGGAATCAATACCCAGATTCGTTATCTGAAGAACCGCTCGGTGGGATATCACCCGGAAAACATTGCACTGATCCGCAACCTGAATCAGAAGCTAACCGGCAACTATCCGGCTATTCGCGACCAGTTGCTGGATCTTCCGGGAATAGAGGAGGTGGCAGCGTCCAGTCATACCATTGGAGCGGGTACCAGCGGACAGGGAATCCTGATGCATGGAGATGACCCCAACCAGGCACGCAGTATTTCCGAGTACCGGATCTGGCCCGGGCTTTGCAAGCTCTATCAGTTCAACCTGGTATCAGGCAGATTCCTGGATGCAGAAAGAAAACCGGATCGTAAAGGAGTCATATTAAACGAAGCAGC
>JAYEOJ010000057.1:0-5522 GCA_034722835.1 Bacteroidota bacterium
CCTGGTTCATTCTGGCTGTCCCGCATGATCACAAGGGGCTCCTCCCCTCCACCCGACCATGATTCGGGCCATGCAAAATCTCCTGTATGATCCTTGCCCAGCCGCACCGTATTCAGAAAATGTACCGGGTAGAAACGGGTGCTTCCAACTTGTTTCATCTCCGTCAGCTCCCCTCTTAGAAGTGATCCGTAAGCAGGCCAGTCGAACCCCTCACCTGATCTCCGTGCGAACCAGGAAAGCAAACCCATATGTGTAAGGCTGTGAAATCCTCCCAGGCCCGAATCAAAGAAATTGTAATACTCCCCGGAAGGTCCGGCCATGACCTGACTGAAAACGGCACTCTCCATCACCCCGGGTGCCTTTGCAAATCCGAAATCAGTACCCAGAGCCGACTCAAATGCCGACAGGGCCGAGGTCAGATAGGTAGTGGCATAAAACCAATAGGATACTCCTTCCGGGTAAATCCCTTCCGGGGCATAAGGTTCCAATGCCAGGGGAATATGTTCCACTGCCTGGTGCAGAACAGCAGTCGCCAGTTCCGGAGCATCATCGAATACCACCAGTGCAGCCATGGAGAGTCCTCCGTGACAAACCAGGTTCCAGTTATTGGTGCTAGTAATCCACCAATTGCTTACGGGAGGTTCCATGGCCGGCTTCAGTGCCTTGTTCACCAGGGCATTGCGTGACAGCCTGTCCACCTCCGGTGACAGCCACTCCCCTGCCCAGTCGATGGCCAGCGCCACACCTGCAGCCATTTCGGCCACATCCAGGAAATGAGATGGATTCCAGTTATTAAAGTTGCAGACCGCCTGAAGCTCTTCCTCCAGCTTTTGCAGGTGAAGCGGATCTTTCTGGAAACGATAGGCAAGGGAAAGAGTGGTGAGTCTGCCGACGGCCTCCCTGGAAATATCCAGCAATCTTCTTCCTGTCATTTTTCTCACCAAAGGGTCCAGGTTCAGGATGGAATCGGCATTCCGGCGTATCAGCTCCAGCCCCATGCCTGCCAGGCTATCCCCATCGTCCAGCTGCTGCCATATAAGGTGTTCCAGTTCGGGAGTAAGAATCAGTCTTGGATGGGTCCCAAAGAGCCTTTCTTCGATCCATTCCATGGTGACTGGATTCTTCATATGACGATCGGCAAAATCGAGGTAACGTTCCCAGTCGTACAGTTTTACATCATGTTCACCGGTCCGCATATGATAGCCCAGCACTCCGCTGGAAACAGGCTGGTCCACACCCGGCATTTTATAGCCCAGTGAAATACGATTGTCATAGAGCTTATGGGCGCCGCTCCCATGGTAGAGGGAGAGGTACTCACCACGCTGGTCGGCCCAGTCATCCTCCTGGGCACTTGCCACATAGAGCGGCCTCGGGGCCATCAGGGCCATCAGCATATGCTGATCCACCGGCAGTGCCCCTTCATTATCATTATACTCATGAAAACGGGATGCAAACCAGTGGGGAAAGGAGGTATTAATCCTGCTCACCCGCTCCCCATAAGGCCTGCGGGATAGGGCCGCACCTCCACAACCTGAATTATTTGAGATGACCATGGCAAAGCGCTCATCCTCTGCACCTGCCCAGAGGGAGGTCTTTCCCAGTCTGGAATGTCCCATCACTGCCACCCTTGTCTGATCGATCTCTGCATCCTGTTCAAAATAATCCATGGCCCTGGAAAGCCCCCAGGCCCAGGCAGCAATGGAACCCCAGGAAGAGGCATCCCGACCCGATTCCTGAGGATCCATAATTTCATGAATCCCGTTCCTGAACCCATCGTGAAAATCGGGATCAATATCCCCATAGTAGATGGTGGCCAGTCCGTATCCCCTGGAGAGGATCTGTTCCACCTGCCACCGGCCGGATCTCACTCCCCGTGAAGCTTCGCCAGCCTTGTTATCGGTAATCCCAAATCCCTGGTTGTTCCTCACCCAGCTATCCGTGATGCTGATCTGTGGATCTGAATGAACGGTGTGGTTCCCGTAAAAATTTAAACCCAGGAAAAGCGGTACCGGGCCAGGCTGCCCCCTGGGCAGAAAAATAAGCATACTTATCTCCAGGGTATCAGACCCCCTGCTTACTGCCATAAACACCTCTTTCTCCACCGCTGTGCCCTTCAGAGCTTCCCGGTCTTCCCTGAGCACCCTGTAGGTAATCTCAACATCAAATGATGGGACGCTGCCATATACATGATCCCTGAACAGTTCCAGAATCTCCTGCCGCCGGACCTGTTCCCATTGTGCCGGCGACTCAATGCTGAGGCCCGCTTCACTTATTAAAAGTTCCGGAAGAGGTGCGACCAGAGAATCCTGCATGGCTGACTGTTCCTGACCCTTGGCGCCGGGAAAAAAAGATATCTCTATGGCCAGAATCATCCATAGAAGCCCTGTAATACTGTAAAATGTTTTCATACGCATAAATTTACGATCCTTTCGTTCATGGAAAAGTATTTTAATCGTTTATTTGTGACACTTAATATGGAATAAAACCATGCGGCCCATTCTTATTTTTGCCCTGTTTGCCATCTTTATCATAGCCATGGACCTCTATGCCCTCAGAGGGATCCAGCACCTGTTCTCCCCGGGCCGGAACGGGAATCCTTTGTTCTTTTACATATACTGGGGTGTTACACTGCTGATGCTGGTTACGCTTAGCCTGACCGCTTCCCGGTTCCAGCAACTGCGAGACCCCTCCCAATTCTTTGGGATCATGCTGATCATGGGCATCTTTCTGATGCTCTATATCCCCAAACTGCTCTTTAATGCCACACAAGTGCTGGGGGACCTGTCCTCACTCGCTTCAACCTTATTCAGGCATGATGCAGGCGCCCTGAGAAAATGGTTCCTGATCCCGGGGATGGTTCTGGGCCTTCTCACCTTTATCGCATTTGGGATGGGCATGGCCAGAGGGCGAACCAATGTCAAAGTATTTCATGAAACCATTCAGATCAAGGAACTGCCGGACTCCTTCCAGGGATTAAAAATCGTTCAACTTTCAGATATCCACCTGGCGGGTTTCTACAAGCATCCGGGATATATCCGAAAGGTGGTTACTATGGTGAATCATCTGGAACCTGACCTGATCTGTTTCACAGGTGATATGGTTCACAATTTCTCGGAAGAAGTGGATCCTTTTACAGTGATGCTGAATGAACTGAAGGCCCCCCTGGGGAAATATGCCGTTCTGGGAAATCACGATTATGGGGTCTACTTCAGCTGGGATTCAAAAGAAGAGGAAGCTGCGAATCTTGAGAGGGTAAAATCTCAGATCAGGGCCTCCGGTTTTGATCTCCTGCTGAACGAACACCGGACCATCGTACTCAATGGAGATTCACTGGAGCTTATTGGAGTGGAGAACTGGGGAAAACCACCTTTCCCCCAATACGGAGAACTCCAAAAAGCCATGTCCGGCACGAAGCCTGAGCATACCAAGATCCTGCTTTCGCACGATCCCTCTCACTGGGACCTCCAGGTTAGCAATAAACAGGATATCGACCTGACCCTTTCCGGGCATACCCATGGAATGCAATTCGGCATTGAGATAGGGAAATTCCGGTGGAGCCCATCCAGATGGACCTACCGGCACTGGGCCGGGCTCTACCAGGAGAACGGTCAGCAACTCTATGTGAACAGAGGACTGGGATATACAGGATTTCCGGGCCGGGTGGGAATCCGCCCCGAGATCACATTGCTGATCCTTCAGCCTGAATAATTTTCCAGCAGGTCTAAAAGTGCTTTCGGGGCCCGAACCGGACGACTGGTTTTCATATTCATAAACACCAGCACTACCTTCGCCTCATGGGCCAGTCCGCCGTCTTCGTTGTAAATCTTATGGAAGAACTCCATCCGGGCAGCAGGCATCTCCTTAAGCGTGGTCTCAATGGTGATCAGTTCATCGTAGTTCAGCACCTTCCTGTACTTCGACTCCACCGAAAATACAGGCATAACAATGCCCGCCTGCTCCAGTTCGATATAGGGCAAGCCCATCCCCCGGATCATCTCGGTCCGTCCCATCTCATATAACATCCCGTAGTTCCCGTAATAAACCACCCCCATCATATCGGTATCAGCATAGAGGATTCTATACTGAGTTCTGCTGGTAATTGGCAACATCCTTTTTGCTTTAAATCCTACTCCGTGATTCCTTCAAGACTAAATAGAAAGGCATACTCCATGGCGGTCTCCTTATACTGTTCAAACCTTCCGGATGCACCTCCGTGACCGGTCTCCATGTTGCAATACATCAGCAACTGGTTCTTATCGGTCTTGATATCACGCAACTTGGCCACCCATTTGGCGGGCTCCCAGTACTGTACCTGACTGTCGTGCAATCCAGTGGTCACCAGCATATTTGGATAAGCTTTGGCTTCCACCTGGTCGTATGGAGAGTAGCTGAGCATGTAGTCATAGTACTCCTTTTCGTTGGGATTTCCCCACTCATCATACTCAGATGTGGTCAGGGGAATATCCTCATCCAGCATGGTGGTCACCACATCCACAAAAGGCACTGCTGCGATCACTCCGTTGTAGAGCTCCGGCTGCAGGTTGATCACCGCGCCCATCAGCAGGCCCCCGGCACTGCCTCCCATGGCATAGAGATGGTCCGCACTGGTAAAGTTCTCCTTGATCAGTTGCTCGGCACAATCGTTAAAGTCGGTAAAGGTGTTTATTTTTTTCAGCAACTTGCCATCCTCGTACCAGGGCCGTCCGTAAACCTGGCTGCCCCGGATATGGGCAATGGCATAAATATATCCCCTGTCCAGAAGAGACAGACGGTAGGAACGGAAACCCGGGTCCATGGTATGTCCGTAGGATCCATATCCATACAACAGGGTTGGATTGGTCCCGTCCAGTTCGATCCCTTTACGGTATACAATACTCATGGGGATATTCTTCCCGTCATCGGCTGTGGCGTAGATCCGCCTGGCCTCGTAGTTATTCGAATCAAAAGTGCCACCCAGCACCTCATCCTGCTTCAGTACGGTCTTATCCCTGCTTACCATATGGTAATCCAGAGTTGTATTAGGGGTGGTCAGGGAAGAATAGCGGTACCTGAGCAATTCACTGTCAAATTCAGGATTCACCGAAATGGAAGCAGAATAGACCTCTTCTCCCATATCAATGTAGTGCTCCTCACTGCCGCTCCAGGGCATCACCCGCAGGCGGGTCAGTCCCTCTTTCCGCTCCTCCAGCACCAGATATTCTTTAAAAATCTCCAGTCCTTCCAGGAACACATCCTTACGATGGGCGATCACCTCTTCCCAGTTTGCTTTTCCCGGTTTGCTGACCGGTGTTTTCATCAGCCTGAAGTTGGTAGCGTCCAGGTTGGTAATAATGTAGAAATGCTCCCCGTAGTGGGAAATATTGTACTCCAGTCCCCGCTCACGCGGATGAACCACCTTAAATTCCCCCTCAGGATTGTCGGCCGCCAGAAAACGAAATTCCGAGGTCAGGGTGCTAAAACTACCGATAACCAGATACTCTTTGGATTTTGTCTTATAGACCATGGTTCCAAAGGTTTCATCC
>JAYEOJ010000058.1:0-5499 GCA_034722835.1 Bacteroidota bacterium
CAAATAATGCTCTGTGGTCCTTCAGAGCAATTGCCGCCAACCTACCCTATATCAATGTACTATTCATTAATGTGGCACAGGCTATCATTGCCGTATTCCTGGCTTCAGATTTTCTCAAACGTGATAAAAAACTGGATACCACCGAAGTAATCTACGCCCGGCCCATTACCAATGGCGAGTATGTGGTGGGAAAAACACTTGGCATCCTGGTTCTGTTCGTGGGACTGGTTCTGCTGGCACTGCTTATGACCCTGGTATTTAACCTGGTAAGAAAAGACGTACCCGTGGAATGGGAAACCTATCTTTACTACCCCTTGCTGATCACCATCCCGACCCTGGTATTTATTCTGGGGCTCTCTTTCTTTATGATGATCCTGTTCCGCAGTCAGGCGGTTACCTTTCTGGTGCTCCTGGGTTATATCGGACTAACGCTCTTTTACTTCCAGGACAAGCTCTATGGTATGCTGGACTACATGGCCTTTAACCTGCCCATGGTCTATTCAGACTTTATCGGATTCGCCGACTTTCGGCTGATTCTGCTCCACAGGCTTGCCTATTTTTTACTGGGCTCCGGTTTTATCTTTGCAACCATCCGATTTCTGAACCGGCTTCCCCAGACGGGTCGATGGAACGGACTCAACCTCATTGGTTTCATTGGATTTATTGCTGGCGGACTATTTGTAGGATCTCTATATTTCAACAGCTACCGGGATCAAAGCAGGGAAAGGGAAGCTTTCCTGGAACTGAATAATACCTATGCAGGAAAACATATTAGCGATGTCTTGTCCAATGAGCTGCAGGTTGAGCAGCATGGCAGATCACTTCAGATCTCCTCCTTCCTCCGAGTACAGAATCAAAACACAGAGCGGCTCGACACCTTGCTCTTCTCTCTGAATACCGGATTTAAAATAGACAGTATCACAAGTCGCAGCGAGAAGGTTGAGTATATAAGAAAGAAACAGCTCCTGATGCTGATCCCTTCGGGGGGATTGGAAGCTGGACGACGCAGAGGCTTTACTATTTACTACAGGGGTGTTCCTGACGAATCCGTGGCATACCTGGACATCCCACGCGAACAGATGAATGCCTCCAAACGGATCATGGTGGCACCCATCAACAAAAAACCGGGGATCATCCATCCCGATTACCTGCTGCTGACTCCCGAACTTAACTGGTACCCGGTGGCAGGTGTGGGTTTTAACCTGGAGACTTTTCAGCCCAGGGAACCCGATTATACCCGTTTCAGCCTGACTGTGGGCGTTGACAGCACCTTGACTGCCATTGCACCGGGCAAACTTAGCACAGATGAGAGAGGGATTCATTTTAATCCCGAACAGGATCTGAATGCCTTTCCGCTGGTACTGGCCCCCCTTGAACGAAGGAGCATGGAAATCGACGGTGTGGAGTATAACCTATACCTGGACCCGGAACACGATTATTTCTCGGACTATTTCCAGAATATTCAGGATACCATTAAGGCCCTGATCAAGGAAGCCAAAGATGATTGGGAACTGGATGAATTGGATCTCTATTATGAATTCAGGAGAATTAATCTGGTGGAAGTTCCGATCCAGTTCCATGCCTATGAACGTCCATACAGTCAAACCGTTGAGTATATACTTCCAGAAATGATCTTGCTTCCTGAAAAGGGAACCGGTCTCAGTACCTTTGATTTTCATCGCTTTAAATGGGTGGCGGAGAATCGCGATCGCAGAGATGATAATACTCGCAGTCCGCGTGAGATCGAGACCGATATGTTCAAACGGCTTTTGCAGAATACATTTTTCAGGACCGAAACCCGGAGCAGGGGACGGGGCGGCTTTGGCGGAGGAGACAGAGGTGAAAAACTGATTACCTATCAGGGCGATGTTGACTACAATAAAAATCCCTATTGTGTATTCCCCCTTTACTACAGCTATGTCACCGGAATCAGTTCCTGGGATTACCCGGTATTTAATTCCATGCTGGAGATCTACCTGAAGGAGGGTTTTGATGTCTCCCCGAGAGAAGGTTTTACCGGTGGAATTACTGATAAGGAGCGAGCCAACCTCCTGTTGAGCAGGAACAGTGTGGTCGACCTCTTTGCAAGATGGGATACAGAACTCACAGCGTCACTGATCAACCAGACAGGCAGTTTCATCATCTCTGCTTTGAAAAACAGGGTAGGAATGGGTGATTTCGATTATTTCTTTTACTACTACCTGGAAGATCATGCCTTCTCGGAAATCACCTTTGAACAGTTCTCTCGTGATTTTTACGATGAGTTCGGGGTGGAGGTTGCACCTTACCTGGAGGTGATGAATGCCGGGGGAGAGATGCCCACCTTTCTTATTTCGGAACCAGAGTACCTGCAGACCCGTGATGATATTGGAGACGTATACCTGGTTAAGTTCAGTATCAGCAATGTAGGCTTTGCCCGGGGACTGGTGGATTTTAACTTCCGGATTATGGGACAGGGTGGTTTTGGAGGTGGTGGGGGCATGTCCGAAGAGAAACGTCTTTATGAAGTTGATGCAGGGGAGACCCGGGAGGTACAGGTGGTCCTGTATGACAGGCCTATGATGATGACAGTCAATACACTGATATCAGGAAATATTCCTTCCAGCTACAACAACTTCCTGCGATCGGCCACCGAAGTGACCACCACCAACCAGGAGGAGTATGACAGGTACTCCACTCACCCGGTCAGTTTCAGGTATGAAGATGAGTATGTGGTTGACAATGAAGATGAAGGATTTACCCATTTTTCCGTCTCGCGGGAAAGCAAATTAAAGCAATACGTGGATTCCAGGAAGGTAAAGGATGAAGGACTCCTCTATGAAAGTTTGAATGAATGGTGGACGCCTTCTCGGTGGACCCCGGTGGCTCATGCTGCCTATTACGGGGAAACGGTCAGGTCGGCCATGGCCATTCGCAGAGGGGACGGCTCCAACTATGTAAACTGGAGTACTGTTTTGCCTGAAAAAGGCTTCTACGATCTATACGTTTATATTCCCGTCTCGGCTATGTATCAACGGCCTTCCCGAAGGGACCAGGGTGGAGGACAGGCAGGCCAGGGTTCTGGACAGGGAAGGGGTTTCGGACCAGAGTTTGCTGATAAGGGAACCGATTATCATTATAGCATCTTCTCCAGTGAGGGGACTGAAGAAGTGGTCTATGAACTGAACAACCCGGAAGATGGATGGAACCGGCTGGGATCCTTTCATCTACCGGCCGATTCAGTCAGGGTTCAGTTAAGCAATCAGACCGATGGCCGACGTGTGATTGCTGATGCGGTCAAATGGGTAAGAAGGAGGTGAAAGGAAAGTTAACAGCTTATTAAATTAATAGGTAAGAAAAAAATATGACAATGAAACGTAAGTGGATATTCAGAGAGATGGGGACGATCCTGCTGGCAGGATCCATGATCCTGTGCGGGACAGCCCTGAAGGCTCAGGCCCTGCTAACCATCGATAAATCCATGGATATAGCCGTGGAGAACAGTCCGGATATGCAGCAGACAGAGCTGGCCCTTGTGCGAAGTCAAGAAAGGCTCAATGCCCAGAGGGCCAGGCTGAAATCACAGTTCGCCATCACCCTGAATCCCTTTGAATATGAGAAGACCAACCGCTTCGACCAGCAAACCAGCGAATGGTACATTAATGAACAGGCTTCTACAGGGGGAACCTTTGCCATCAACCAGCGGATCCTGCCTACCGATGGTGAACTGATGCTGGTGAACCGCTTCTCTTACGACTACAGCTTTACCGAATCCGCATTTGCATCGGATCCCCTCTCAAAGACCTATAATAATCGGCTCTATCTCCAATTTACTCAACCCATTTTCACCTATAACAGAACCCGGATGGAGACAGAGACCCTGGAACTGGATTATGAAGCTTCCCTAATTAATTACCTGCTTATGCAGTTAAGCCTGGAGCGAAACGTGGCACAGGAATTCTATTCGGTCTACTCCAACCAGATGAGCCTGGAGATTGCCCGGGAAGATCTGAAAAATAATGAAGAAAGCTACGAGATCATTAAAAATAAAGTGGAAGGGGGACTGCTGGCCCTGGAAGAACTTTACCAGGCAGAGGTAAACCTGGCCACCAGCCATTCCGGGGTTTTTAACGCGGAACTGACCCTGGCCAACAGCATGGACCAGTTTAAAGTACTTATCGGACTTTCGCTGGACACCTCTCTCCTGGTTGCAGCAGAGATTATGGCCGATACGGTGCCTGTTAACCAGGAACTGGCAATAAGCCACGCACTGGATAACAGGATGGAACTAAGGGAAAGGGAAATCGATATGGAGAAAGCTAATTTTGACCTGATCGTGGCAAAATCCACCAATGAATTTGCCGGTTCCGTGACTGCCTCATTCGGCGTCCAGGGAAATAATGAGCAATTCTCAGAATTGTTTGCAACAAACACCACTACCCCTGCCATTGGTCTTACTTTTAATATTCCGTTGTTTGACTGGGGGGAGCGAAAATCGGAGATCAAGGCAGCCGAGGCCAGTCTGCAAAGTTCCCAGATCAGCTATGTGGTGGAGCAAACCGACATCGTGATGAATATCCGTTCGGTGGTCCGAAGCCTGAAGAACCTGGAGAACCAGGTTGAGATTCAGCGCAAAACCGTTGAAAATGCAGAGCTGACGTATGATATTAATCTGGAAAGATACCGCAATGGCGACCTGACCAGCATGGATCTGGGGCTTTACCAGAACCAGCTTTCCGAAGCTAAGATGTCCCTGACCAATGCCATTATCAATTATAAAATAGAGTTGCTCAACCTGAAAATCCAAACCCTGTACGATTTTGAAAAACAAGTTCCTATCATTCCGGAAGAGCTGACAACTTACAATAATGAAAACAATTAGATATCCAGAATCCATGAAAACAATCCGATTTGCCCTATGGTCACTGATGATACCTGCTTTACTGGTCTCATCCTGTAAACAGCCCGATATGGAGGTCAGTACCACCGTTGAAGTGCCCGTTGGAGTCATCGAAGCAAGCACCTCCTCCATTGAAGAGTTTGTAAGTACCACCGGATCGGTCTACCCATCCAAAGAAGTAACCCTTAGCTCGGAGATTACCGGGGAATACCGGCTTCAGATAAATCCGTCCACCGGAAAACGGTATGCGCTCGGTGATCGTGTAAAGTCCGGTGCCATCCTTATCAAGCTGGAGGATGAGGAGTATGTGAATGAACTAAGGGTCAAATCCAAAGAGGTTGATAAGGAGATCTCCCAGCTGGAGTTCGAGAAACAACAGGCGCTCTATGAAAAGGGAGGAGCCACCCTCAGGGATTTGAAAAATGCTGAGATTACCCTGATCAATTCAGAGTATGATACAGAGAGCAGCCGGATCAACCTTGCCAAGATGTCACTGGTGGCACCTTTTTCAGGGGTGATTTCCGAGCTTCCCTATTTTACGGAAGGTACACGGGTACCTACCAATACTGAGATGGTGACCATCATCGACTATGAGAAACTCTACCTGGAGGCGAATCTCC
>JAYEOJ010000059.1:0-5487 GCA_034722835.1 Bacteroidota bacterium
TGTTTTTACTGTATATGATAATATCGCCCAGTCTGTAGTTCTGTTGCAGGCTATCCTTTTCAAAGACTAGCTCATAGAACCTTTCATTAAGTGCATGGTTGGGACCTGAGTAGACCAGCCGGGTGGTGGTAAAGAGTCCTATGCCACCTCCTTCCGTATTCAGAAGAACCTCTTCTCCACCGGAGCTTACCTCCAGATCCTCCGACCGGTCGTACTGGTCATACCTGCTGAATTCGCAGGTGGCGGTCATGAATAGAGGCAGCTTATCTTTGTTGGTCCAGTTGCGTATTTCATTGGTGGTGAGAATCTTTTCATGGGCAAGTCCCTGGGTTCCTCCGTGTCCGGTATAATTAATGATCAGGGCGCCCCTGTGCACCTGGTCGTTAATGGCCCGGGTCACAGCCGGGTAACTGGGCCCGGTGGAGAGCTCTTCCTGAGGATATGCATCCAGGTAGATCTTGTTGTTGTTGTAGACCGGATAGTGATCACTTACATAGCTTGCCAGTTCATCGGCCTGCCGCATATGAAGGTTGGAGTCTTCATCATCGCCGATAAAACAGAGTTGATTCCGCCACCCCCCCTGCTTATCCGGGTCGTTGTAGGCAATGATTTTATCTGCCAGAGCAGAAGCTTCGTCAGGTTCTGATACGGGAAGTCTGCCGATTCCAATGTCCAGGAGTCCGTCATACATGTCTTCATCGGTGTCGAGCAGACCAAAATAATCATCGGAGACATAGGAGTTGGTAGGGGAGAGAGACTCTGCCGACTGGTAGGTGAGAATCAGGTTTGTATTATACTGTTTATCATCACTGCCCCGGTTGTCGTACGATCCGTCTCCCATCAGAAGCAAATACCTGCAGCCGTCACCGGTCCCGCCCGCCCGGTCGTAAAACATCTTCATGAAATTACGAATGGCTGTTGCATCGGGTGTGCCGGACGAGAATTCATTAAACACCTGTTGCTGGGTTACCACTGCCACATCCAGGTCATCGTTTTCTCTTCGGAACTGAGCCAGTCTGTTTGCTTCTTCAAGGAATAGCTCCGGGGTGAGAATGACCATGTCGGGATGATTCAATCCATGCAGATCCTGATTTGCCACGTGACCCAATCCCTCGCTGCTATAGTCCGGGCTGGGAAAGCTGCCTCCCGGGCGGAAAGCGATGAACTCCCTGTGGTCATTGGTCTCAAGCCTAAAACTGGCCGTGGAACCTTCCAGGGTGTAGTCAACATTCTGAACTTGCCCGGGATGGGTGACCTCCCAGATGATCATGTCATTTGTTGCTTCCCCTATGTTGAATTGACTGATATTTCCCGGCCCTACACTTCTGGAGTCTCTAAAGGCCAGCTGGCTACCTGAAAGTGATATTCCTGATCTGCCATTGATGGTAATGGAGTTGAGCCATCCCTGAGAGTTAGAATCCGGGCGGTTGTAAGTAACTGTTAGTGTTAATGCATCCTGGTCAGGCAGATAGGTATAATGTTCAGCGGATTCATAGGCATAGGTGGAGGTGTAATGGCTCAGGTTGGTTCCGCTAACGGAAAGTGTGCCCAGGAGGTCATTGTTGGCGCTTATGGAAAAAGTGGAAGTCACACCTGAGCGGGCTGCCGCCACTGTCCGGATGGCCACCGCTTCCCCCTGGACCCTTCCCACCATATCAAATGGGTAGTTCTCAGACAGGTTTACATTAAATAGATCGCCGTACCACTCTCTGCCTGATTGAATCAGATTATAGGTCTCATCTTCATGAAAGTCGCAAAAATCATAGGTATTAACTACATGGTCTGGAGTAGCCGTACTTAGCTCAGCATCTTCCGGTGGATCAGCGTCACCCTCACCGTCGGTCAGAAAGTAATAGCCCTTCCATGCGTAAGTATGCAGGTGGTGCAGATACATCCCGCTTTCTTCATCGAAGTTCCAGGCTACCGGACCCCGGGCATAGAAGAGGATATGATCGCCCGGACCAAAGAGGTCGTCCGAACCCTTATGCATGTAAATGGGAACAGCCTCCAGATCGTCTGTGTAGCCCTGTGAAAATTGCTCCGGGAGCAAGCTGGCTCCGGATCCGTATACCCGGACCTCGGATGGATTCGTAAAGCCTATGTCCTGCAGCTGCTCATAACTTAGTTTATGTATGCCACTCTCCTCCACTGAAATCCTGAACCAGCTGCCGGAAGACAGCAGGGAGTGTTCTGTCCAATCTCCTGCGCTGGCACTTTTTAAAGATGCCAGGGCAACTTCCTGTTCCAGAATGATTTCAAAATGATCTACAACTTGCACAGATGCGTCCCCGTTTCTGATAAAGGGCAATACCTTTACCACCACATGGTATTTTCCTGCTTCTCTGGCAAGAGAATACTCAAGTAAGGGACTCATATTCAGGTGTGTTAGATCAATTCCCTTCAGGAAGTCCGCATCTAATTCTGTTGTTTTGGTGACCTTCAAACTGACCCTTGGAAGCATCCCCGGGGCGTTCCATTCAATTTTTCTGGCGTAATATGGTAACGTATTCTCACCATCCTCGTATAATGCATTTGGAAAGAAATGATGTATATCCGCTCTATTCCACTGAATGTTAACATTTTCAGATTGAGAATATAGCAGGATTACAGGGTGAAAAAGTATGAGGAAAAAGAGCTTTCTCATAAAAAAAGTGCAAACTGCTGCTAAAATATGTATTTAAACGTTGAATTTGACGTTCATAGTATATAATTCTTACAGAAAGGCAGGCAAAAGAATAACAGAATTACAGTGAGAAAGGTTGCAGAAGAAAACGGAATGTTGGTTTGGATGGCAGGATTGCTGCTCTTCCTCTATACTGATGCTGATTCCCAGGATCCTGCATTCTCACAGTTCTATGCCAATCCTCTTTATATGAATCCTGCTATGGCAGGCATAGAGGGACCTGCCAAGGTCTACCTGGGATACAGGAACCAGTGGCCCGGAGCCACAAATCCTTATGTAACCTATCATGCATCCTACGATCAGTATATCGAGATCCTCCAGGGCGGAGTGGGTTTGCATGTGGATAATGACCGTCAGGGTGGAGGAGTTTTCAATACCCTTTCCGTGGATGCCATCTACGCTTATCACCTGCAGGTAAACTCCCATCTGATGGTAAGCGGTGGGTTCCAGGCTTCTGTGGGACAGCGGAATATGAACCCGTCTGACCTGGTGCTCCCGTCGGAGCTTGCCGGGGCAGGCACCACTACTTTAGTCCCCTATTCAAAGGTATATCCCGATTTCGCATTTGGGCTGGGAGGATTTTATAAAAACTTTTTTGGTGGTTTTGCCGTACACCATTTATTGGAACCTTATGGTTCCCCCTCGGAGGATCCAAATACCAGATTGCTGAGGAAGTATACAGCGCACGTGGGGGCCATGATCCCCATTATTGAGAAGAGGTTGGGAAGGGAAGTATTACAGCTTTCACCCCACCTGGTTTTTATGCAACAAGATATTTATCAACAATTGAATTATGGATTGGAGGTACTGTACAGAGGGATTATCATCGGAGCCTGGTTTCGCCAGGATCTTCTGTTTTCCTATGGCACCGCAATCTTCTCAGCAGGCTATGGTAACGGCCAGTTCAGAATCCGTTACAGTTACGATGCCAAACTCTCACCACCCGATTTGCACATACCCACACTGGGCGCACATGAGATATCGCTGGTGGCTATATTTGAAAACCTGAACAAATCGACCAAACACCGGGCAATAAAATGTCCTAAAATTTAGTTATTTTTGGTAGATGTTTCTTAATAGTTGTTTTGATGTTTAAAATTGAAAAAAAAGAAGCCATGAAAATGATGATGAGACTGTTCCCCGTATTGCTAATTGCACTGATGCTTTGGGGATGTGGAGGAAAGGATGTAACCTCATCTGGCAATACCTCAACCACCACCGGATGGGCCTATAATGACCCGGATAACGGCGGATTTGAGGTGATGACTGCCTCAGAGCAGGAGACCGGTCCGGGCCTGACCCTTATCGAAGGAGGAACCTTCACCATGGGTAAGACCCAGGATGATGTACTGTATGAATGGAACAACATACCCCGCAGGGTAACCATCAGTTCCTTCTATATGGATGAAACTGAAATTCGCAATGTGGATTACAGGGAGTATATCAACTGGTTAGGCCGTGTATTTGGGATGAACAATCCCCAGGTAGTCAGAGCTGCTCAGCCGGATACACTGGTATGGAGGGATCCCATGGCTTTCAACGAGCCTTATGTGGAGTACTACTATCGCCATCCTTCTTTCAATGAATATCCTGTTGTAGGTGTCAACTGGCTCCAGGCACAGGATTACTGCATCTGGAGAACCGACAGGGTCAATGAGATGATCCTGGTGGATATGGGGCATATAGAACTATCTACAGACCAGCAGGATGAACGGAATTTCAATACAGAGGCCTATATTTACGGACTCTACACCCCCAATATTATTAACCCCCAGCCAAGCCTCAATCCCAATGTTGAATCGAGGCTGATCAGTGTGGAGGATGGAATCCTGCTGCCCAAGTACAGACTTCCAACCGAAGCAGAATGGGAATATGCTGCTCTTGGTCTTGTTGGAAACACCGTGGATGAACTGTTGTGGGAGCGCAGAACCTATCCATGGAACGGACACAATGTCAGAAATGATAATGCCCGGGATATGGGTAAAATGCGTGCCAACTTTGTCAGGGGCAGTGGTGACATGATGGGTATGGCCGGAAGCCTGAATGACGGAGGATCCATCACGGTTCCCGTAAAATCATACTGGCCCAATGATTATGGCCTTTATTGCATGGCAGGAAACGTAAACGAGTGGGTCCAGGATGTATATCGTCCCCTCACCTCTCAGGATGTAGCGGATTTCAGACCTTTCAGGGGAAACCAGTTTGATCAGATGTCCATTGATGCCAACGGCTCTCCAATGATTGACAGTCTGGGACGCCTGGAGAGGGAGCCCGTTTCAGAAGCGGATCTGGAAGGACGTTTTAACTATCGTAAATCTGACTACCGGAATTACAGGGATGGAGATAAGGAATCTGTATTTGAAAAAGGAGAGCAGAGCCAGGGTGCCTACGATGGATCCGGAAGCATGTATATCAATACTGAATCAGAGAGGATGTCCCTGTTAAGTGATGAGACCAGGGTTTTTAAAGGTGGATCGTGGAAGGACAGGGCCTACTGGCTGAGCCCGGGTGAGCGTCGCTTCCTGGTTGAAACTGAATCAAGGGATGACCTTGGATTCCGTTGCGCCATGATTCGTGTGGGAACACCAACTGGATTTTAAAGATTCATTAATCAAGGTATATCAGGAGGCTGTTTCTTTTGGGAAGCAGCCTCTGTTTTTATATAACATATCAGAATGTCCACGGACCATATTTACCAGGAGTTTTTAAGTTCCTCAGGCATATGTACCGACACAAGGCAGGAGGTCGAAGGCAAGTTGTTTTTTGCCCTGAAAGGGGATCAGTTTGACGGAAACCGTTTTGTG
>JAYEOJ010000060.1:0-5476 GCA_034722835.1 Bacteroidota bacterium
GGAGCTGTCTTGCTCCAAAGTTGGTCCATATACATTTTGTACTCGGTGATATGTTCCAGTACCTGGATGGAGATAAGCATCTGAATGGAATTATCGGGAACCACGTCCAGGTTTGTAAGGAATTCGAAGCTGTTTCCTCGAGCATCCTGCTCACCTAACAGCTCTTTTCTGGCAAATTCCAGAGAGACTTCGCTGTGATCGACCAGGATAAACCTTGTGTTTTCCAGTTTTTCGGAGAGGTATTTCATATTACCTCCCAGTCCTCCACCAAAATCAAGAACCGATTTAGCCTTTTCAAACAAGGGTATGAGTTTAAGGAGACGGTCACCATCGGAGCGAATTTTCTTCTGATCGATATGCTCTTTATAAATGTCTTCCCAGAACTGTTTGGTATTGGGATTTCGCCCTTTTGATATTTTATTCATTGTTATATCTCTTTATGGTTTCCCTGGCTGCATCTTTGATGAGCTCCAGAGCCCGCTCCACCTCACTCTCCTCCACGTAGGTCTGCCCGATAAGCATTCGCAAGGTATGGATTCCATTTATCTTGGTATGGGTCAGGAAAAGCTTCCCACTGCTGTTGATCTCCTCCTGGAAGGCTTCATTGAGCCGGTTCAGTGCATCCGGGCCCTCCATGCCTTTGGGCTGCAACCTGAAACAGCTGAAGTTCAGAAAGGGCTCCAATGGAAGATGGATGCTTTCCATCTTTTTCAATCCGTTCGAGAAGCGTTTATTCATCCGGATATGGGATCTTAGTTTTTCGCGGATTCCCTCCAGCCCGAAACTCCTTATCACAAACCAGAGTTTTAATGCCCTGAATCTCCGGCCCAGGGGAACCCCCCAGTCCCTGTAATCGTTTACAACTCCCCGTGTTTTGGTCTTCAAGTATTCAGGCAGGATCTCAAAGGTTTTAATCAGCAGTCCGGCATCTTTCACCAGATAGACAGAACAATCGAAATTGGTGAACATCCATTTATGGGGATTAAAGACAAAGCTGTCGGCCTGTTCAATACCTTTGATCATCCATCGGTACTCAGGCAGCAGCAGGGCAGAGCCTGCATAAGCTGCATCCACGTGCAACCAGATCCCGTATTTTTTGCAGATTTCCGCAATTTCCTCCAGTGGATCCACAGCCACCGTGCCCGTGGTGCCTATGGTCGCAACCACTGCACAGGGTTTCATTCCTGCTTCCAGGTCCTTGCGTATCATTGCTTCCAGTTCAGCGGGATCCATACGCATCTGCTGGTCCACCCCGATCTTTACCAGGTTCTTTCTTCCGATTCCACAGACAGCCACTCCTTTTTCGATGGAGGAATGCGTCTCCTTTGAACAATAAATCCGGAGCTTGGGTGGCACGCCCTCCTCGTTGGAACGGAAACCGGTAGCCACTTCCCGTGCGGTAATTAATGATACCAGCGAAGCGGAAGAGGCGCTGTCCTGTATCACCCCTTCAAAACTAGCAGGGATGCCCATGGCATCACGCAGCCACTCCATCATCCGTTGTTCCAGTTCAGCTGCTGCCGGGGAGGTATCCCAGATCATGCACTGAGCCCCCATGGCCGAAGTAAGCGATTCGGCAAGGACCGATTCCACCGAGGAATTTGCAGGAAAATAGGCATGGAACCCGGGGTGCTGCCAGTGGGTCATCCCCGGCAGGATGATGCTGTCGAGATCCTCCATGATCTCTTTCATGGATTCTGAGTGTAGCGGAGCCTGTTCCGGAATGGCCTTGTAGATGTCACCCGGTGCCACCTTTGACTTTACCGGGAAGGATGAAATATGATTCATGTAATGGTCGATCCATTCCACAATGGGTCCAGCCTCTTTCTTAAAATCTTTCGGATTCAACATAGTATTCAGTTATATTTTTTGATCGTAGCCCATAAATGTATCAGCCAGGCGGTCTGCCGCATCCGGATTAAACCTGAACCACAATTCGGGTTCAATCAGTTCCAGCTCGGAGATTACCAGCTGATCCTGGTTGTCCCAAATGGCATCCACCCTGGCATATAAGGGCTGTTCTTTACAATGCGACACCACTGCTTCAGCAAATGCGATCTCCTCTTCTGATGCCTTGTACGGGTGCAGCGTTCCGCCAAAATCGTCCTGCACCCTGAAATCCCCAATTTTCGCTTTTTTAAGCATGGCATGAGTACATGTGCCTCCGATGACCACAAAGGAAAGTTCTCCCTTTTCCGGGACCTGGTGCTGAAACTCCTGGATCATCATTGCTTCTTCCTGAAGCAGATTGCGGAGGACCTGTTCATAGCTATCACTCTCTCCGGCTTTGAAACGATAGGTGTGTCTGGCCGCTCCGCTTACCACCGGCTTTAAAATGAATTCATTCCAGGCGGTGTCAGCGCAAATCTCTTTCAATGGAGTCAGGTCTCCCCGCTCCATAAATCGGGTAGGAGGGATTGGAACCCCTTTTTTTGCCAGATCCAGCAGATAGTGTTTGTCCAGGTTCCAGCGCACCATGCTGTAAGGATTGATCATGGAGGTCTGGTCCTTTACACGCTCCAGCCAGTTGTCAAATTCAGGAAAGCGCTCAAAATAGTCCCAGGTGCTCCGGAACAGGATGTATCGGGTATCGTTCCAGTTCACATCCTGTTGATCCCAGTTGATGCGCCTTACCTTCAGACCTCTCTTTTCCAGGGCAAATTGAACCAGCTGGTCCTCCAGCATAATATCCTCAATATGGGGAGTGCGCTGCTGCTTACCAAGGAGGAGGGAATCGGTCAGGATGGTGATATCGTAGCTTGGCATGAAGCGGGGACTATTGTATGAAGTAAGAGATGGATTTATAAGCCATATCCAGGGCAAAGTAAATAAAAGCCAGGGCAAATAGCTTAAATAGCACGGGAATAATTCGTGGCCTGGAGAGGGCCTTCCTGAAACGGGAGAAGATGAAGGCCACCACCATGGTGGAGATCAGCCAGCCCAGCTGGACCAGGCCCATGAAGAGGTATTCACCCAGATTCAGGGTATCACCAAGCAGGATCGCTTTGGGTATACAGATGGTGATCCAGTAGGTCCACAGCACCCCGTTGGAGAGGATCATAAGCGTAATTTTCCAGAGGCTGAAATGTACCTTCTGACCACTATCCAGGCTTCGGACCTTCCAGATGGATGTGGCGATCCAGATCAGTATAATTGCACCGGCAAGTGACAGTCCCCTGAAAAAGGCTTCATTAAAATTGAGGGAACCAAGAATGATCAGGCTGAAGAGGGCCACAATGGTTTCAACGACCATGGCAATGAATATAATCCGGAGGCTCTTCAGGTAGCCGGACTGCAGGACCTCTGTGAAGACAGCAGTGATAACCGGACCGGGAATCATCCCTCCGATCAATCCAAGCATCAATGCGATCACCAGCTCATGAATCATGCAGAATCCTTTCTTTCCACGCGAAAATAGATAAAACGTCTTGATTTTGTATCTTGGATTTTCAAAATTCCTATTCGTGTAAAAAATATCTCCATGAAAAGATTACTAATATTATTAATGGCCGTCATGGCCGCACAACTGTCATCCGGCCAGATCAGTGCCCGCCTGATGCGTTATGCCGATGTTTCTGATAAGCATATCGCCTTTGTTTACGGCGGCGATATATGGATCATGCCAAAAGATGGAGGAACTGCCTACCAGCTCACCCATTCCCCGGGAGAGGAGTCGTGGCCAAGATTTTCGCCCGATGGGACCGAGATTGCCTTCTCGGCCGCTTACAACGGGAATATGGATCTCTTTGTGATGCCCACCGGTGGAGGCGTACCCACACGGGTAAGCTATAATTCTTTTGACGACCGGATGGTGGAGTGGCACCCCGATGGCACGCGCCTGCTGTTTGCCTCAAAGAGAGAGAGCGGCAGACAGTCCTATTCCCAGTTCTACCTGGTGGATAAGGCCGGTGGAATGCCTGAGAAACTCGAGGTACCCTATGGAGAGCTGGCCAGCTTTTCGCCCGATGGCAACAGCCTGGCATATATAACCAAGATTACAGAGAACTATCCCTTTAAACGTTACAGGGGCGGGCTCTCTTCCGATATCCTGCTATTTGATCTGCAGGTGAACAAGGCCGAGAACCTCACAAACAGTCACGCCATCGATGGCAAACCGGCCTGGGTGGGTGATCAGCTTTTTTATCTGTCGGATGCCGGTGCTTATATGCGGCTGAATGTCTGGCAGTATGACCTGGTTGAGAAGAAGGGTAAGCAGGTGACCTTCTTTGAGGATTTTGATATATCATCCCTTTCGGCGAGCAACAGGGAATTGATTTTTGAAGCTGGTGGCACCCTCTACCTGATGGATGCCGGGTCGAAAGACTATGAGGAGGTGAAGGTAAATGTGGCAAGCGACCTGTCGCTGGAAATGCCCAGAACGGTGAAGGTTGGAGAGAGCATTCGGAACATATCCGCTTCCCCGGAAGGAAAACGGATTCTTTTTGAAGCACGGGGAGAGATCTTCAATGTACCGGTAAAAGAGGGATATGTATTGAATCTGACCCGGTCCAGCGGTGCATTTGATATGCTGCCCGCCTGGTCGCCCGATGGCAAGAACATTGCCTTCTGGAGCGACCGCTCCGGCGAATACGAACTCTATGTGCAGGATCCTGGAATGGAGAAGGACCCCGTTCAGCTGACCAGCAGGGGCAAGGGATTCGGATACCAGCCTTACTGGTCTCCCGATAGCAAAAAGATTGCCTTTATCGATGAAACAAATGATATCTCCATTATTGATGTGGAGAGCAAAGCTATAGTTGTGGCCGGAAATTTCCGTTGGAACGCGGGTCATGGAAGCAGATTTGGCTACCCCATCAGTTGGTCGCCCGATTCAAAATGGATTGCCTTTACGGAGGGAATGGATAATTCGAACAGCGCCATATTCCTTTACAATGTGGAGGAGAATCGAAAGCTGCAGGCCAGCACGGGTTTCTACGATGATGCGGGTCCGGTTTTTAGTACGGACGGCAAATACCTCTTTTTTCTGACCGACCGGAGTATGCGACCCGTCTATTCAGATATGGGCGATGGTACCTGGGTATATCCCAATGCTACACAGGTGGCGGCTATGGCCCTGACTGCTGAAGCCTCCTCCCTGCTCTCTGCTAAAAATGATGCATTGAAAAAAGAGGAAGAAAATGAGGATAAAAAAGACGAAGGTGAAAACGGGAAGAAGAAAAAAGGGAAGGAGAAGGAAGGAGACGAAAAAGAGGACAATGGTGATAAGAAGATCGATGTGAAAATAGACGAAGCCGGACTGGAATCAAGGGTGGAACTTTTGCCTCCCAAGGCAGGAAATCTGAACGGGCTGGCCCCTTTTGAAGAGAAGCTGGTGTTTATGCGCTATCCAAATGCCGGATCTGAATCACGGACTGCATCACTGGTCTATTATGATATGGAAGAACGTGAAGAGAAAGAGATCATGTCAGGAGTGCAGCGGGCAAAACTCACTGCCGACGGCAAGATGATCCTGGTG
>JAYEOJ010000061.1:0-5475 GCA_034722835.1 Bacteroidota bacterium
GGAAATCATTGATATCAACTATGGTTGTCCGGTTCGAAAAATAGCCAACCGGGGGGCCGGGGCCGGCATGCTGGCAAATATCCCCCTGATGATGGAGATGACAAAAGCCATCGTGGAGGCCTCTCCCATTCCCGTCACAGTAAAAACCAGACTGGGCTGGGACGATCAGCAAAAGATCATTGTGGAGGTGGCCGAGCAGCTGCAGGACCTCGGCATCCAGGCGCTAACCATCCATGGACGCACCCGTGCACAAATGTACAAGGGAATGGCCGACTGGACGCTTATCGGGGAGGTGAAAAAAAATCCCAGAATGCATATACCCATTGTAGGCAACGGGGATATCACCAATCCGGAGGAAGCTAAAGAAGCCTTTGAAAGGTATGGAGTAGATGGCATTATGATCGGCCGTGCAGCAGTTGGGAAACCATGGTTATTCAAACATATTAAACACTATCTGCTTACCGGGGAACTTTTACCCGAACCTACGGTCTCAGAAAAAGTGGATATGGCCAGAATGCAATTCGAAAAATCCCTGGAGTTTAAGGAGGGGCCTGTGGGAATTTATGAGATGCGCAGGCACTTCTCTAACTACTTCAAGGGACTCCCCCACTTTAAAGAAATGCGCCTGAAGCTTCTCACTTCCCTGGATGTGGATGAGATCTTTTCATTGCTGGAACAGATCAGGGAGAAATACGGAAATGACAGACCTGAGATTTCAGGCGGTTTCTGGGATCGCTAACAGACTGATGAAGTTGTAACTTATTTCTGGTCGCTGCGACTGGGATAGTCCAGGTTGTAGTGTAATCCCCTGCTCTCTTTACGGGCCTGGGCCATTTTGATAACCAGGTAACCCACATTGATCAGGTTTCGAAGCTGACAAATCCTCAGGGAGACTTTGGATTTTTTATATAGTTCCTCCGTTTCCCTGTATATAATTTCCAGCCTGGCAGTGGCCCTTTCCAGGCGAAGATCGGAGCGGACGATCCCCACATAATTGCTCATGATCTGTTTGACCTCTTTCAGGTTCTGTGTGATCAATACCATTTCTTCGGGATGGGTGGTGCCACTGTCGTCCCATGACGGAATATGATCGGCAAACTGGTATTCTGCAAGGTGACTGGCCGCATGCTTCGTAGCCCGGTCGGCATAAACAATCGCCTCTATCAGGGAATTGGAGGCAAGCCGGTTTGCTCCATGAAGCCCGGTGGAAGAGACTTCTCCTACCGCGTACAGCCTCTTGATCCAGGTCTGGCCATCCATATCCACTTTCACCCCGCCACATATATAATGAGCTGCCGGCACCACCGGGATCATATCCGTTCTAATATCAATCCCCAGTGACAGGCACTTCTCCGTAATGTTGGGGAAATGTTCTTTCAGCTCACTTCCGTTCAGATGCGTGGTATCGAGGTAAACAAAATCATGACCGTGGACCTTCATTTCGTTATCTATGGCTCTGGCCACCACATCCCTGGGTGCAAGGCTCCCCCGGGAATCATATTTATTCATGAATTTCTCACCCAGCTGATTGCGAAGTACTCCGCCATACCCACGCATGGCCTCCGTAATCAGATAAGATGGAGATTCACCCGGATTGTAAAGGGAGGTTGGGTGGAACTGTACAAATTCCATATTTTCAATAATGCCCTTGGCCCGGTATACCATGGCCACACCATCGCCGGTAGCAACAGTCGGGTTGGTGGTGGTGGAATACAGGTTCCCGGCTCCCCCGGAGGCAAGCAGGGTTGTTAAGGAAAGGATCCTGAGCACCTGTGAGGTATTCAGGTTCAAGACATAGGCACCATAGCACTCAATATCGGTCATATGACGCTTAACCAGATCCCCCGTGTGATGCTGAGTAATCAGATCCACCGCAAAGTGATTCTCAAGTATCGTAATCTTTGGATGTTGCCTTACCTGCACAGACAGAGCACGCTGGATTTCCTGTCCCGTATTGTCCTTATGATGTAAGATCCTGTGTTCTGAATGTCCGCCTTCACGGGCCAGGTCATACTCTCCGCTACTTCGTTTGTCAAATTTGGTGCCCCATTGGATCAGCTCCCGGATCTGGTCCGGGCCCTCATTGACAACCATCCTGACAACCTCTTCATTACAGAGATGATCCCCGGCCACCAGGGTGTCCTCAACGTGTTTCGAATGGCTGTCCGGCTCATAGGTAACAGCGGCAATCCCACCCTGAGCATAACGTGTATTGGTCTCTTCCATCTCCGCTTTGGAAATCAGGCAGACCGTACCATGTTCTGCTGCCTTCAGGGCAAAACTCAATCCCCCCAGACCAGTCCCAATTACCAGAAAATCATACTTTTTCTCCATAAAGCTTGCCTTCTTTATTTAGAAACAAATATAGGAAATAACCCTTTTTCATGTACTTTTGTGATTCTGTGAATTAAAAATAGAAGTTTCAATGGCCCAGGAGGATCTTTTTAAGAAGCTAGTAGCCCACTGCAAGGAGTATGGATATGTTTTTCCATCAAGTGAAATTTATGACGGATTGGCTGCTGTATATGATTATGGACAGTATGGAGTTGAACTGAAAAACAACATCAAGAAATACTGGTGGGATTCGCTGGTCCTGTTACACGAAAACGTGGTGGGTCTCGATTCGGCCATCTTTATGCACCCAACCATATGGAAGGCATCGGGACATGTGGATGCCTTTAATGATCCCCTGATCGACAACAAGGACTCCAAAAAAAGGTATCGTGCCGACGTGCTTATCGAGGACCAGATGGCCAAATACGAGGGCAAGATCAAGAAAGAGGTTGAGAAGGCAAGAAAGCGATTTGGAGAGAGCTTCGACGAAGCCCAGTTTACCAGCACCAATCCAAGGGTCCTGGCCAATAAGGAGAAACTGGATAAGCTGCACAAACGTTTTGTACAGGCCTTAAATGATTCAAACCTGGTGGAACTCAGGCAAATAATTATTGACGAAGAGATTGTCTGCCCGATTTCAGGATCAAAGAACTGGACCGATGTAAGGCAGTTTAACCTGATGTTCTCCACCGAAATAGGATCTACTTCGGAATCGGCCAATAAAATCTACCTTCGCCCCGAAACGGCGCAGGGGATTTTTGTGAACTATCTGAACGTACAGAAATCCGGCAGGATGAAGATTCCTTTCGGGATTGCACAGATCGGTAAAGCCTTCCGGAATGAGATTGTCGCCCGGCAGTTTATCTTCCGTATGCGTGAATTTGAACAGATGGAAATGCAATTCTTCGTCCCCCCGGGCACGGAGCTGGAATGGTTCAACACCTGGAAAGAAACACGGATGAAGTGGCATCGCGCCCTGGGCTTCGGAGATGACAGGTATCGTTTCCACGATCATGACAAACTGGCCCATTACGCCAATGCTGCCACCGACATCGAGTTCGAATTCCCATTTGGCTTTAAAGAGGTGGAGGGAATTCATTCTCGTACCGACTTCGACCTGGACAGTCACCAGGAATACTCCGGGAAAAAACTGCAGTATTTCGATCCCGACACCAACAAGAACTATGTCCCCTATGTCGTGGAAACTTCCATTGGTGTGGACCGGATGTTCCTCCAGATCATTTCTGCCGCCTATACTGAAGAAACCCTTACCAAGGAGGACGGGTCGGCCGACTCCAGGGTGGTATTGAAACTCCCTCCGGTACTGGCTCCTGTAAAGCTGGCGGTTTTCCCGCTAACCAAAAAAGATGGTCTTCCCGAGAAGGCACGTAAGATTATGAATGAAATGAAGTTTGACTTTAACTGCCAGTACGAAGAGAAAGACTCCATCGGGAAACGATACCGGAGGCAGGATGCTATCGGAACTCCCTTTTGTATCACTATCGATCATCAGACCCTGGAAGACGACACAGTAACCATTCGTTACAGAGACACCATGGAACAGGATCGAATCCACTGGTCAGAACTCCGGGAAATCATCCAGGAGAAGGTGAGTATGAGAAAACTCTTTGAAAAAATAGCTGATTAATCCATCGACTATGAAAAATGCCCTGATCGAATCCCTGATTAAATTTGCCAAATCACACCTGATCATTCTGCTTGGCTTTCTGGCCCTGGCTCTTGCCTATATGAGCCCGGTACTTGATGGCAAGGTGCTGTCCCAACACGATATGACCCAGTTTGAAGGGGTAAGGCAGGAGCTAACAGAATTTCAGGAAGAGACCGGGGAATCTTCACAATGGACCAATTCACTATTTTCGGGGATGCCCTCCTTTCATGTGGGCCCTACGGGGGCAAAAACCACCATATTCAGGGAACTGGCAAAAGTTACCCGCTTTGGAGCCGGAATGTCCAATCCCATTACCATCCTGTTTGCTTACCTGGTCTGTTTCTATATTCTGCTGCTTACCCTGCGTCTCTCTCCCTGGCTAAGTGCCATTGGAGCCATCGCTTTCGCACTCTCTTCCTACAACCTGATCATTCTCCAACCCGGCCACATCAGCAAGGCATACGCCATTGCATTTATGGCTCCGGTTGTGGCAGGGATATTATTGACCTACCGGGGTAAATACCTGGCCGGCGGACTAATTTTCCTGCTGGGCCTGGGGATTGAATTGTATTACAACCACCTTCAGATTACCTACTACCTGGTGCTCTTATCTGTCATCATCGTTCTTTCCAAGGGGGTTTATGCAATCATCCAGAAACAGTTGTTGAAATTTGCGACCGCTTCAGGCGTTTTGTTGATCGCTGTGCTGCTGGCGCTGCTTCCCAACCTGTCCACCATCTGGGTCAATTACGAGATTTCCAAGCAGAGTATCAGGGGAGCCCCTGAACTCACCATAAACCAGGACAACCAGACCTCCGGCCTGGACAGGGATTATGCCCTTAGCTACAGCTATGGCAAGGCAGAGACCTTCTCCCTGATGATTCCTTTTGTGACCGGTGGAAGAACCGGTGTCATGGAATCAAACGAAAAAGCCATGGAAAAGGTAAGTCCGCAAATGAAGGAGACCGTTGCTGCGCAAAACCAATACTGGGGTGCAAAAGCATCCACTGCGGGAGATAATTATTCGGGTGCTATTGTGGTCTTTTTCTTTGTTCTCGGTCTCATTCTTATCAAAGGTCCCATGCGCTGGTGGATCCTGATCAGCAGTCTGCTATCTATCATGCTGGCCTGGGGGAATAATTTTCCGGCTCTGTCCCACTTCTTTCTGGATCATGTGCCCTTTTACAATAAATTCCGGACGGTGGAGATGACCCTGGTTATTGTCTGCTTTAACATTCCCTTAATGGCCTTTCTGGCCATTGACCGTATTGTGAAAGAGCCCAAAATCATCCTGGAAAACAGGAAACAGTTCCTTGTGGCTTTTGGCCTAACCGGAGGACTTTCCCTGTTCTTCTTCCTGGCTCCGGGTCTCTTTAATTTCTTTTCGGAGCGGGAACAACAGCTATTTAACCAACAGCTGCAAGGCGCTAATGTCCAGTACGCCTCCCAGTTCAGACAATTCATGGATGAAT
>JAYEOJ010000062.1:0-5461 GCA_034722835.1 Bacteroidota bacterium
AGGCATAGAAAATTCCGGGAAGAGGTTTAACAGGTTCCTTGCGGAATTACACCTGTATGAAGGGAATTTTGTCAATGCTGCACAGCAAATCGAATCTGCCACTGAGCAGGAATTTAAGGATCTTCAGGAGAGCCAGGGAGATGCCTTCCTGGTTAAAGCGAAAATATATAATTATGCCGGTATCGCAGATCTTGCCAGAGAAAATTTCAACCTTGCAAAAGCATACTTTGAGGCCCAGTTAAAGAATGATCCAGAAAATTATTATGCCCACAGCAAGCTGGGACTTGCCTATGCTGGATTGGGAAATAAACTGCTGGCTATCGAGTACGGACAGAAGGCTTTTTTGTTGGGTACTCAGACATACAGCGCTGTGGCCTTTCCGTACATTCTATATGACATGGCTGTGACCTACACCATTAGCGGCGAATATGAATCCGCTCTTATTACCCTGGAAGAATTATTGGCCGTCCACTCCCTATATACCCTTGATTATATAAAAATTGACCCGGACCTGAATCCATTGCTTAACGAGCCCGGCTTTAAAGATCTTAACCCTTAAAATGCAATATTATGCCGAACGGTAGACCTCCAATTGTCTGGCACTTAGACACCACCCAAATCGTTGATAAATTCGATTCACCACCTGACAGACTGACGCTTATTAAATGGATTATGAAGATTTATGAAGCGAATCTTATACCATTGGATGATGCACTCGCAGCATTTGAAAAGCTCTGTTCAAATCAGATGAGAGATAAAAATCTCGATGTGCTTATAAAGAATATAATGATTAATGCAGATACTCGTATCGATGATATCTTCGAGTGTCTGGGTATAGACAGAAAGTCTTAAATCCAGCAATCCATGAGCAGAAAGTCCGTGGTTTTTGTCGCTTTCCAGGAGCGAGAGAACCTCGGGATTGGATACATGCATGCCATCCTTTCCGGGGTCGGATACGATGTCCATATTATCGACGTAAGGAAAGAGAAGGAAGAGATACTTCTGGAATTAAAGGAACTGAAACCATTGTTGGTCGGATTCTCAGTAATCTTCGAAAATCACATTTATGACTTTCAGGAACTTATAGAATACCTGAGAAGCAAAGGTATCCAATCCCATTTCACTGCCGGGGGTCATTTTGCAAGTCTGAGACCAAGCTCTCTCTTCGAGATCGCTCCCTTCCTTGATTCCATGGTCCGCTTCGAAGGGGAACACACGATTGTCGATCTGGTTAATCATCTGCAAGAGGGCAAGAACTGGAAAAAGGTAAACGGTATTTCCTTCCGGGAGAAGGGTGCACTTATTAACAATGATCTGCGCCCATTGGAACCCGACCTGGATGCCTTCCCCTACCCCTTTCGGCCTGAGTTAAAAGAATACGCGCTTGAAAAGAAGTATGTCACCCTGCTGGCCGGAAGAGGCTGCATCTACAATTGTGCCTTCTGCGATATCAGGGAATTTTACAGTCAACCCCCAGGGCCAGTCAAGCGGATCAGGAAACCGGAAAAGGTTGTGGAGGAAATGGCCTACCTGCATACGGAACACGATTGCAGCGTGTTTCTCTTCCAGGATGATGATTTTCCTTTAAAGACAAGCCGGACATCCGTTTGGGTGGAGGAATTCTGCCAGGCTCTAAAGGATAAAAAGCTGATGGGTAAGATCCTCTGGAAAATAAATTGCAGGCCCGATGAAGTGGATACTGGATTATTCAATTTAATGAAAACCCATGGGATGTTCAAAGTCTACCTGGGTATTGAAGATGGGACGGATACCGGACTAAAGCAAATGAACAAGCGCCTGGAGGTGGCAGATCATATTGAAGGGATCCGGATCTTAAAGGACCTTGGGATCAGCATTGATTACGGATTCATGCTGTTCCAGCCCTCTTCAACATACCAATCAATCAATGATAATCTCGATTTCCTGGAGGAGATTTGCCAGGATGGCTATATGCCAGTATTCTTCCTGAAAATGATGCCCTACCTGGCTACCCGGATTGAAAAAATGCTGAGGGAAGAAGGGAGATTAAAAGGGAAGCCCGGTTTTCTTGATTACGATTTCCAGGAGCCATCCCTGGATGACTTTTGTTTTTTTTTGAGTGAAAGTCTCAATACCTGGTTCCATGATCCCGATGGATTAAACAATTATCTCAAATGGCTTGTAAACTATTTATCGGTTTACACCTTTTTCCATGGCTACCATCCGGGAATCGAAAGTATTTCTGAAACCATCACAAAACAGGTGGCCGATTCAAACGGCTTCATCATTAAAACCATGAGAGAGCTTTCAGCCCTTTTTGAATCCGGCTCTTACTCCATGGAAAATGACAGGGTACTGGATCAATACAGAAACTCCATCAGGCAAAAACATGAATCCGCCCTGAAAAAAGCCGCCGACCTGCTGGAGAAGATAGAAATTTACTATGTCACAAAGGGACTTTATGTATCTTAAGGGCATGATACGAAGAACACCCCTCCTTGCATTGCTATTGGTTTACATCCTGCTCACAGGCTGTGGTTCACAAAGCATCGAAATTTATGTTTCACCTGATGGAAATGATGCCGCCCAGGGCGGCAAGTCGACTCCTGTAAGTAGTCTTCAACGCGCGGCAGAGTTGGCCGGAGAGAAAGCCGGGCAGGTGCCGGTCACCATATTTCTGGCCGGGGGAAGGTATGCTTTGACTGAAGCCCTGGTTCTGGGTCCTGAGAATGGCGGAACAGCAGAGGCACCGGTTCAGTGGAAAGCCATGCCCGGGGAAAACCCCGTCATTAGCGGGGGGATACCGGTAAACATCTGGGAGGAGGAAGCTGATGGCAGCTGGTCAGCCACGCTACCCGACGCCTACCATGGAACATTCAGATCCCTGTATGTAAATGGTAGCCGTGCCTCCCGGGCAAGATATCCTGATGAGGGGTATCTAAGGATTGGTAAAGCAGGAGATGATTTGCGGACCAACTTCTATTTCAATGAGGATGACATTCCGGAAATTGCAAATACACAGGGGCTCGAATTGATCCTGTTGCACGACTGGTCGGTCACCCGTATCCCGGTAAAGTCCGTCGACCAGAAAGCAAAACACCTCACAGCGGTGGACTCCATCGGCGCCTATCTGAACTTCTTCAATCTTACCCACTGGGAAGAACATCCCCGCTACTTCCTGGAAAATGTACCTGAATTTTGCGACCAGCCGGGAGAATGGTATGCCGACTTTACTGACAGGCGCATCTATTACCGTCCCAATCCCGGGGAAAAAGTTGGAGAATGCACCGGGATGATCCCCGTAAGCGAAAAGCTGATTGTTATTGAGGGAAATGAAGAACAGCACGCAGCGCATATCAGCTTCACCGGCATCACCTTTGAACATACTTCCTGGCAGGTACCTGCACATGGATACTGTGGTATACAGGCCTGTATGTACACGGAGCGAAAGACCGGTAAAGGCGGCTGGAGCAAGATCCCGGCGGCCATTGAACTCAACCTGGCCGATCATTGCAGCTTCGATCAGTGCACCATCCGGAATACCGGGGCAACAGGCATATGGATACAAAGGAATTGCTTGGAATGTGAGATCTCCGCTAGTCATATCCATGATATTTCGGGAAATGGCGTATGTATTGGGGAAGGGCATGATCGCCTGGTAAACGGGGAATCCTGGTGGAAAGCAAAGCCTGAAGATGCCTCAACGGGCAACAGAGTTAAGCATTCGCTAATTGAGAATTGCGGCCTGCAATTTCACGGGGCCGTGGGAATATGGTGCGGACTGGTGGCCAACACCGTAATCGAACACAACGAGATCAGGGATCTGCCTTACACCGGGGTTTCTATGGGATGGTGGTGGACCCCCGAGCCCACCCCCTGCCGTGAAAATATGGTCCATGCCAATCACATTCATCACATCATGACCATACTCAGCGATGGAGGAGGAATATACAGCCTGGGGCTCCAGCCGGGGAGCCGGATCACCGACAACCTGATCCACGATGTCCAGGTCAATGCAGGCCGTGCCGAGAGTAACGGCATGTTCCTGGATGAGGGAACCAAGGAGCTGCTTATCGAGAACAATATCGTATACGACATCGCGAGATCCCCCTTAAGGTTCCATAAAGCAACGCATCCAACCACGGTTCGAAACAACGTACTGGTTTGCAAGGATAATATCCCACCCATTGCTTACAACAGAACCAGGGAAGAGGATATTGAGAAGGTAGATAACACGATTCTGAGTGAGTCCTCTGAATCTGATATGAAACGATTGCAGGAGCTGGTGAAGGAATGGACGGAACCTTAAGCCGACCATGCATCAGGATACATCTTTCCTGTTGCCCTGTTGAACAGACGTGCTGCGATTTTTCTGGGCAGGATCCTGGTCAGTAGAAAATAGTTAAACCGGTTCCGCCATCCCGGGATATAAAAGGCTCTTCTGCCCAACGAATCCAAGGCTCCCTCTGCAACCTGTTGTGGAGTCATAACATGGATAGGGATCCTTCCGTAGCGGGGATGGGTTTCCAGATAGGCCGGAGTGGATGTGGACCCTGACACACATGCCATTACATCAAAATCCTCCGGTTTCAACTCATGGTGAAGAGCCTCGGCCAGAACAATATTATATGCCTTTGTTGCTCCATAGGGAGCCAGAAGACCGGAACCCCATAATCCAGCCATAGAAGCCATCAGGATAATTCCCTTCTTTTGTGCGGGACTTCCAGCATAAAGGCTTGTCAGACCATGCATTAGAGCCAAAACGAATATAACCTTTTCCAGTGATTGTATGTGTGTCAGAGAATAGTTAGATTTAGCTTACAAAATTTAAACCCTCTGCGAAATGAAGTCACTCCTGGCAACTCTGGGAATCATGTTCCTGTCTATCCAACTAAATGGCCAGGAAATCCAGGGAAGGATTCTTGATTCCCTCAGCTCTACCCCCCTGGAGTATGCAAGTATCGGAATCGTTGGAACCCGCTATGGTACCATTACGGACCAGCAAGGTGAGTTTCATCTTGAGGTGCCTGAGCAGGAGCCCGGATCTATGGTTCGCATTTCCATGATCGGATATAAGTCACAGAGCTTCCCCCTGGAAGAGCTTCAGAACAAGGACAATGTCATAAAGCTCATAGTTGATCCCATTCCTATTGCAGAAGTCACCATCACGCCAATGGGAGAACCCTATACCATCGGTACCATGCAATACACCCGACTGGGCAACTGGTGTGGGTGGGGAGGTTCCCGCTTTGGGAAGGGGCATGAGATCGGAACAAAACTGGATCTGGGTGATCAGCCCGTCCATATCCGGAAACTCCATGTACATGTACACCGCCAGGCTTACGATACTATCTGGTTCCGGCTTCATATCCGCAGCCTGAAGGATGAAAAACCTTTTAAGGAGTTGCTGACCCGGAATGTGATTGTGGCCATTGATGAGGAGAAAGGCTGGGTTGAACTGGATCTTGAGGAATATAAGATC
>JAYEOJ010000063.1:0-5459 GCA_034722835.1 Bacteroidota bacterium
ATCGTAAACGAACATCAATCCCCTGGAAGTGATCCAGTGGTAAGCCCCGAAACCGGCAGTAACAGGAGCCGACATGCCCAGTCCGCCAATCACCAGCAGGAACATGCCATCGATAAAGGTGAGTCCGCTTAGCTCCTCAAGGGCAAAGACCACCACCCAGGTCATCAGGATATAGAAGACCCATATAAGAACAGAATGAAACACAAACTCCCATTTACGTTTCATCCGGTAGATGGTCTTCAAGCCATCCAGTACTCCAGTAATAATATCTTTGATTTTGCGAACCAGGGAGAAGCGGTATAGCCGTTTTCGCAAGAGGTAGATAAGCAGGAACAATAACACAAGCGCTGCACCTACTATCATCCAGAACACTGCGGTTCCTCCAAATACCTCCACTAATTTCTGTTGCATGGGCTGAAGCACCTGTTCACTGAAAAAGGCCCCGAACTTTTCCATCCAGCTAATCAGCAGGATCAGCAAGATCAGCATCAGCATCAGCATGTCTGTCACCCGCTCAATAATAACGGTTCCAATAAGTGAATCAACGGGGATCTTTTCTCTGTTTCCCAGGGTAACGCATCTGGTCACCTCCCCCAGCCGGGGCAGGGCATAATTGGAGAGGTAGCCTACCATCAGGGAATGGTAGGTGTTTTTAAACGATGGTTTGAAACCAAGTGGCTCAATAAGAAGCATCCACCTTCGTGCCCTGCTGAGAAAGGAAATTCCTGCAAAAAGAAGAGAAAGAGCTATCCACCAGAAATTAACTTTCTGAAGCGTACTGGCCAGTTCATTAAATGCCACTCCCCTGAAGGCAAAATAAAGCAACAGAATTCCAAGCGCCAGAAATCCGGCTATTTTCAGAATTTGAATAAGGATTTTTTTCAAAGGTGGGATCAGTTTATCTTATTGGAGGCTGTGTCCGGGAAGATCAATACCGGATCAAAGGATTTTGCCTCTTCGAAATCCATGGAAGCATAGGAAATAATAATAATGATATCTCCAACAGCCACCTTTCTGGCTGCCGGACCGTTCAGGCAGATTTGCCCTGTTCCCCGCTGACCGGTAATAACATAGGTTTCCAGGCGTTCCCCGTTGTTGATATTGACAATCTGAACTTTTTCATTTTCAATAAGATTGGCTGCATCCATCAGATCCTCATCAATGGTAATGCTACCCACATAGTTCAGATCAGCTTCGGTGACCGTGACCCTGTGTATCTTCGATTTGACAACTTCAATATGCATGACTGCTGAGTTACATTACAAATTTAATCAAAATTCAGATTATCTAATAACCTTACCTCCCCTAATTGAACAGCCAGGCAGGCTACTTTGTTCACCTCATCATCCCACTCCTCGATGCTTGTAAGCCCTTTATCTTCAATAATTTCAAAGTATTCTAATTCAAAAGCGGTCTGCAATTCGAATTGAAGCCTTACCCATTCTTTCAGTTGCCTGGGTGTGAGGTCCTCCTTTTTCATCCTGGCCTCCATCAAGGTTTCGAATATAAATGGGGCCAGTTTTCGTTCTTCTTTGCTGAGCCTGATATTCCTTGAACTCATGGCCAGTCCGTCTTTCTCCCGGATAATAGGACAAGCCACAATGGAAAGATCCAGTTCCAGGATCTCCACCAGCCTGCGGATGATCACAAGTTGCTGAAAATCTTTCTGCCCGAAATAGGCCCGGTGTGGACGAACCAGCATGAAAAGTTTGCTGACAATCTGGGCAACACCTTTGAAGTGGCCCTGCCGGTGCTTGCCCTCCATCACCTTATCCAGGTTACCCAGATCAAAGACCTGATTGTCTTCTTCCGGGTACATTTCTTTGACAGAAGGAACAAATACCAGGTCCGCTTCCAGGGAGCGAAGAAGCTCCAGATCCCTGTCCAGCGTTCTGGGATAATGATTCAGATCCGATGGATCATTGAACTGGGCGGGATTCACAAAAATGGTCACCACCACGATATCATTTTCAGCAGTAGCTTTTTCAACCAGAGAGGTGTGTCCCTGGTGAAGTGCACCCATGGTAGGTACCAGGCCGAGGGTTTTTCCCTCATTTTGAAAAGTGAGGAGGTGCCCGCTAAGATCATTTTCGGTTCTGTATACTATCATACATCAGGTAAGAGAACAAAGATAGATAAAAAGGTATCAATTATTTTTAGTAAATTTGCATGATTTCTTTAATGAGGCTTGCATAATGGAGAGTAAAAAGGTATTATTTGTTTCTCAGGAGATTACACCCTATTTGCCAGAATCTGAGCTTTCCTTAATCAGCAGAAAACTTCCCCAGGCCATACAGGAAACCGGTAAGGAGATCCGGACCTTTATGCCCAAATACGGGAATATCAATGAACGAAGGAACCAGTTGCATGAGGTCATCAGGTTGTCGGGAATGAACCTGATCATTGATGACACGGACCACCCTTTGATCATAAAAGTGGCCTCCATACAGGCTGCCAGGATGCAGGTCTATTTTATTGATAATGAGGAATATTTTCAGAGGAAGCAGACGGTGGTTGATTCAAAGGGAATGCACTTCAGTGACAATGATGAACGCATGATTTTCTTTGCCCGTGGCGTCCTGGAAACTGTTCGGAAATTGCGCTGGTCACCCAACCTGGTACACTGTCATGGATGGTTTACTTCCCTGGTGCCTCTCTATATTAAAAAAGCGTATCGTGAAGATCCCCTTTTTGCTGACTCAAAAGTGGTCTTCTCGTTTTATGATAATGGGTTTGATGAATCTCTGGATGCTTCTTTCTCGAAGAAGATTCTTGTGGATGGTGTTTCTGAAGAACACCTGTCCATGCTTAAAAATCCGGGATATGAAAATCTTGCCAGCCTGGCAGCCACCTATTCGGATGGACTGATCCAGGGAAGTGAAAGCCTGCCTGCTAAAGTTGACGAAGTACTGAAGAAATCCGGGAAACCTTATTTGAATTATGCAAGCGAAGAGAAATATGTGGAGGAGTTTGCCGTTTTCTACGACAGGATCATCAACGAATAAGACAATTTTTAAATGAAGAAGAAGGAACGTTGGGGTGTTGCAATCATTATTGGATTGATAGGCATACTAAGCTCGTGTGATATAACTAATAGTGAGTTGGGTATTGATATACTGCCCGCTGGCGACAATGTAAATTTATATCACGACACCATATTTGAAATAGATGCTTTTACCATGACCGGGAAACCGGTGGTAAGCTCTGAAGTTACTTACTCTGCCACCAATGTGATGCTTCTGGGTGCTTTGGAAGACACCATTATGGGCAAGTCAGAGGGCTCGGTGGTTACACAGTTTAACACCTCCTATTCTTATAAGCCAGCTGATAACCTGGAGGTTGACTCTCTGTTTCTGGTACTTTATGTATACGATTTCATCGGAGAAACGGAGGCGGATATGAATCTGAGCGTCTATGAATTTACAGAACGCATATATCTGGATACTGCTCATAAATATTATTCAGACTATGATGTAGAAGGGAAGTATAATCCGGTACCCCTGGTGCAGCAGACCATCACTCCCGAGGATGGCTCTACCTATGAATTGCTAATTGAGGACCAGGATTTCATAGATAAGTTCCTGGCCATTCAGAATGATACGACCGTCTACTATAGCGACTCCATCTTCAAGGACTACTTCAATGGTATTTACATAACAGCAGAATCCGTTTCGTCTAAAGGAGCCATAGCAAGGATCCAGCTGTCAAATTCGCTGACCAGGCTTACCATGAGATATGCCAATGACTCCACCGATGTGGATTCCACGGCCGAGCGTGATTTTGCTTTTGCTCATTTTCTCATCGATCAGTACTCTACCCAGAAAATTAATGTGTTTGAACATGATTACAGCGGAACCCCGTTGGCGGAGGTTATCGATGACGAGCATGCAAGTACCCCTTACTGTTATGTACAGGGTATGGCAGGGGTTAATACCCGGTTCTCCTTTGCCAGCCTGCAGGAGTGGATGGACCGGACACCTCTGGTTATAAACAGTGCCACCCTGGTATTTGATGTAGTACCTGAGCCGGAGAGCGGGATTCTCTATGATGATTTGCCAGACAGATTGATGACCGGGACCATCCTGGAGGATGATGAATATGAGTTCATTTACGACTACTTAGTGCTGTTCGCAAATGATCCCACCCAGCAAGCTAGCAGGTTTGGAGGATATAAAAAAGCCGAATCCTTTAGTCTCTTCAGCGATACCACCTATACTTATCGTTTCAACATAGGCCTCCACTTCCAATCCATGGTAGACGGGGAAAAACCTGACAATGATTTTATTCTCCAGGTGAACGACGGAAATATTAATCCAAGATTTACCAAGCTTTGGAGTAACCTTCCTGCTAACCAAAGACGTATAAGGTTAGAAGTAGTGTACCTTAAGCTGTAATAAGTAGATCAGCTCATTTATGTCTTGATTTATTTTACCTATGTGTGGAATTGTTGGTTATATAGGCATGCGGGATGCATACCCCGTTCTTATCAAAGGCCTGAAGCGACTCGAATACCGTGGATACGATTCCGCAGGAGTGGCCCTGCTTAATGGTGATACTGTCATCTATAAAAAGAAGGGGAAGGTAAGTGAGCTGGAAGATCATGTGCGGGGTAAGGAAACCCGGTGCACCATTGGCCTGGGTCATACCAGATGGGCTACCCATGGCGAACCCAGTGACCTGAACGCTCATCCGCATCATTCAGAGAAGGGTCTGTTTACCATTATTCATAACGGGATCATTGAAAACTACTCCGTACTGAAGAAGACCCTGCAGGACCAGGGGATGAAATTCTACAGTGAGACGGATACTGAAGTACTCGCCAACCTGATCGAGTATATTTATACATCAGAAGACGTTAGTGTAGAAGTGGCTGTAAGCCTGGCCCTTCAGAAGGTGGTCGGAGCTTACGGGCTGGTTGTTATTTCCAGTGAAGATCCCAATCTGATGATTGCAGCCCGGCGGAGCAGTCCACTCGTCATCGGCCTGGGAAGCAATGAGTACTTTATCGCCTCCGACGCCATGCCGATTGTGGAGTATACAGACCGGGTGATCTACCTGAATAATGATGATATTGCCCTGATCAGAAGGGATGAGCTTGTACTTAAAAATCTGGTCAGTGAATCCACCAAGGTGAATATTAAAACCCTGGAGATGGGGATCTCTGAGGTAGAATTACAGGGCTATGATCATTATATGTTAAAGGAGATCTTTGAACAACCCCGCTCCATTATGGATACCTTCAGGGGAAGGATACAACCTGAAACCAGCGAGATCAGGCTGGGCGGTTTGCATGATGTGAAGGATCAGCTTGTAAATGCAAAGCGAATTGTGGTCATTGCCTGTGGTACCTCCTGGCATGCAGGACTGGTTGGTGAATATTTGATCGAGGACCTGGCCAGGATACCTGTGGAGGTAGAATATGCTTCCGAGTTCAGATACCGGAATCCCATGATCGGACC
>JAYEOJ010000064.1:0-5456 GCA_034722835.1 Bacteroidota bacterium
ATGCGTTCTTCCAGAACATAGGCAGCATGCGTATCATAACCCAGCAGATTGGCACGTTCGATCCTGAGTTCCAGGATCTCTGTTATAAGCTTGTTGTTGTCGTATTCGTTCCCGCTATTGCTACGCATAAACATGGCCCTGTAGATGGTCTCTCTCAGTTCCCTTTTTTCTGCATACTGAAGGAAGGGGATCCAGCTTGGCTTGTGGAGGGTGAATACCCACTTGCCTTCCTGGCCTGCTGCCCTGGCAGCATCAGCGGCTGCAGAACGAACCGATTCAGGCAGTCCGGCCAGGTCGTCTTCATTATCGATAATCAATTGATAAGAGTTGGTTTCTTTCAGCAGGTTGTCACCAAACTGCATGGTCAGCATGGAGAGCTTCTTGTCAATCTCCTTGATCCTCTCCTTGGCTTCTCCCTCCAGGTTGGCACCACCCCTGACGAAGCGGCGGTATACCTTTTTCAGAACCATGGCCTGTTCTTCAGAAAGATCCAGGGCTTCCCTTTCTGCATAAATGGCCTTTACCCGTTCAAACAGTCCGGGATTCAGGTTGATGCTGCTACCATGGGCGGTAAGTTCCGGTTGGATCACCCTGGCAATGGAGTCCAGCTCATCATTGGTTTCAGCCGAGCGGAGCCTGAAAAATACGCCCCTAACCTTACTCAACAACTCTCCGCTTTTATCCAGGGCCTCAATGGTATTTTCAAACGTCGCTGCATCGCTGTTGTTTACGATGGCATCAATTTCTGCTTGCTGCAACTTCATACCCTCTTCAAATGCAGGAATGAAATGCTCGTTCTCAATAAGATCGAAGGGGGGCACCCCGAATGGAGTTTCATATTCAGTCAGGAAAGGATTCATGGATTCTGTTTTTTCTGTGTTGCATCCGGACAGGAGGACCGTTACAACAACCATAGCTGCTACTAATTTTTTCACAATGTCAGGTTTTAGGATGAACAAATGAGGCTGCAAGATAAGACTAAAGAGGGGTATAAAAAAGAAGGACTGCCATGTCGAGTAGCAGTCCTTCGGCAGAAACCTAAAGATCTTGATAATGGTAAAATTGCCTACAGCCGGTCAGGCACGATACTAAATCTTGTCTGTTTCAACAATCCTTCCGAGGATATCGGCATAGGGCATCATCAGGTACTCCTTACCGTCGAATTCCAGTTCTGTCCCTGAAAAATTCTTATAAAAAACCACATCGCCCACGGATATTTCAGGATCTTCGATCCCGCTGATAGCCATAACTTTTGCAAATTGCGGTTTTTCTTTTACGGTATCAGGAATGATGATTCCCGAAGCTGTTTTCTCTTCTTTTGCCTCCATCTCAAGAAGCACATGTTGATTGATTGGCTGTAACTCTTTCATTTTACTTTAATTTAGGTTTACTATAAGCGTCGAACTTATTTTATTTCAAGCAGCTGATTAATCCGGGCCTTATCAAAACCCACAATCATCTGTCCGTTTATCTCTGTCTGGGGAACTCCCTGCTGACCACTTCTTTTAACCATTGCTTCGGCGGCAGTAGTGTCTGCTGCCACATTGATCTCCCTGTATCTGACCTGATTCTGGTCCAGGTATGTTTTCAGTGTGGTGCACCAGCTACAGGTAGAAGTGGTATAAACGGTGACCTGCTTACTCTTTCCGCTCTTTTCACCTGCATATGCTCCGATTTCTCTTCCGGATAATATGGATCCGTAAGCCGATTCGGTCTGACACCCCTTGATGATATTCACCAGCTTTCCTTCCTCAAAAACAAGCAGGCTGGGAGCAGTGCTGATCTCATAACGTTCATGGATATCACGGACATTATTTACATCGGCTGTGAATAGGTAGGCAGAAATTGGGCCGTCCAGTTTCTCCAGTCTCTTCAATGCACAGTCGCTTTGTTCGGTACCACCTTTATATAGGAGTAAAATGGCCCTCCCTTCTGCGGAGACTCCCGATTCCAGCTCCTTGTATGAATTTACAGATTTTACTTTCATCGATTTCTTATGTTGTTTTTCAATGGCACAAAGAAAAAGAAGAGAACCGGAGTTTTCAGTAACTTTTGTCACATAAGGGGGAGTAATCGATCCGGCCGCGGGAGAGGCTGATCAGTCCTTTTTTCTCCATCTGTTTTAATAACCTGGATATGACCTCCCTGGAGCTGTTCATGGCCATGGCCACCTCCTGGTGTGATCCTTCGAAAATCCTGGAGCCGGAGGAATGGAACCGATCGGTAAAGAACTTCTCCAGCCGTTCATCCATTTTCAGGAAAGCGATGCTGTCCAATACTTTGAGCAGCTCGTCGAATCGCAGCTGCATGGAATGCATCACATATTCTTTCCAGGTCTGGTACATAGTCATCCAGCTGTCGAGCAGCTCCACCGGTATCGCAATGGCAGTGGTCTCCTCTTCTGCAATGGCCTTTACCCTGCTGCGGGTCCGGTCCATACAGCAGATTAAGGATACGGTGCATACCTCACCGGGCCGCAGGTAATAGAGTAGCAATTCATTGCCTTCATCATCGGTTCGGCACACTTTTATCAGTCCGCTTAGCACAATGGGAAAGGACCGGATATACTGATCTTCACGGATGAGCTCCTCCTGGGCCTTAAACTCTTTGAGGGTGCCCGATTCGCTGATGGCTGACCTGAGTCCCGATTCAAAGAATGGGAAGCGACTTTTTACTAGCTCCTCTACCATAATTCTTTTTTTTGATTACTTATATGGCCTTTTTCTCCGGATGGCGCCCGTGCCGGGATCTGCCGGAGGGGATTGCTTTTTTTGAAGGTATTTTCCATAAACCATGACCAGGATCCCTGCAAAGAAAGGGGAGTAGAGGAGCAAGGCCGGAAGGTTCTCAAAAAGTATGCCCGCATTATAGGCAATGGAGAGGATCAGACCGATCACCGCCAGGATCAACCCGAACCGGTACCATTGTTGGGCCCTGTCCGTGTTTCCCTGTTTTACAGTTTCGCTGAGTACCCGTTCATCCACCTCCCGGATAAGATCATTGATCTCCCCGGCAGCCATTCCGGATTCCGTTAGCTCTTTACGGATTGCAGAATAGCTCTTCCCGGCCATCTTTTCGCGGGCCAGCTCCTCAATCCTGTTTTCAATAGAACTATTCATAGATTCCTACTCCTCCGGTACGCCTTTCAGGTATTTGTCCAGGAACTCCAGTATCTGGCCGTAGCCTTTGATCTGGTTCTCCTTCTTTACAAAACCATGTCCTTCATCATCGAAGATGACATACTCCACCGGTACTCCGTTTTCTTTGACCGCGGCAACGATCTCATCCGACTCCACCTGCAGTACCCGGGGATCGTTGGCTCCCTGAAGCACCATCAGGGGCTTGGTCACCTTGTGCGCATGGAACAGCGGACTGATCTCGTACAACCTTATGGAATCCGCTGTAAAAGGGTCGCCCAGTTCGTCATAGAGGGCTGTCCGGAAAGCTTCCCAGTAGGGGGGTATGGACTTCAATGTCCGGAGCCAGTTTGTTACTCCAAACAGGTTGACACCCACAGCAAATTCTTCCGGTTGGTATGTAAGGGCAGCCATGGTCATGTATCCGCCATAGGAACCACCCATGATCCCTACCTTATCCATATCAATGTATCCCAATGTAGCCAGAAAATCTTTGGCCTTCACGCAGTCCATCAGGTCATCTTCGCCATGGCGCTGGTTGTCCAGGTTGTAGAAGGTTTTTCCATAGCCCGAACTTCCCCTGTTGTTTACGGCCAGAATGGCATATCCGTGATTTACAAAATACTGGATCAGACTACTGAAGCCCAGCCGGCTCTGTCCGCCGGGTCCCCCGTGAATCCATAATAAGGCAGGTACCTGGTTTTTTGAACTTGCCTCGTGTGGTTTGTATAGAATGGCTGGGATCTCCAAACCATCGTATGATGTATAGCGGATCACTTCTCCGGCAACCAGGTCGGCTTCATTGATCTCCTTGTTGAGGGTATGTGTTAAGCGGGTAAAGTCCTCTTCACCAAAGCGGTGCATATAGAGGTCGCCCGGTGAGGTTGCACTTCCGGCAGCCAGGCGTATGAGGTTTTCCGAGCGTGAAATGGATACCCCCGAAATATCCCTGTTGCCAAAATCGGGCATGTCCACTTCCTCCCCGGTGGCTGTATCAAACACTTTTACCACGGTTTTGGCATCTTTATTGATCCCGATCACCTGGTATTTTTCATTGAATGAGAAATAGGCATAGGAGACATCCCAGTCAGCTTCGAAAACAGTCTCTTTCTCCCCGGTCTCCAGGTGGTAGGAGGAGAGGTAGGTAAATTCACTTCCTTCGTTGGAAAGGTAATACAGATATTGATCATCCAGGGAGAAGTCGGCCGGATAGAAGGTGGCATCACCCTCATGTTCCGAAATGTGTTTGATATCGCCTGAAGTGAGGTCCAACAGATACATCTCGTTGTTGGATGTGGTAAGTTCCCTGGTCAGGGACAGGTATCTTCCGGTATTGGAGATGTTCCCCGGGGTCAGATTATCCGTGTTCTCGTAAATCATGACCGGTTCAAAATCCTCCAGATCCATCTTATACATATCGAAAAAACGCGGGTCCCGTTTGTTGGATACCAGGTAGAGAGACTTGAAATCGCGGCTCCATCCCCCGAATTGGGAGGTACTTCCTTCCCAGGGGGTCAGGTCTGTCACGGTTCCATCCGGCTCCTGCATGTAGAGATGACTGTTTTCGTCACCTCCCCGGTCGGCCGAAAACAGAAAGCGGTTGTCCTCAGGGAAAAAGGAGTTGGCAAAGAAAGATTCATCTTCTGAGAAGGTGAGTTGTTCTTCACCTGAGCCATCCACATTGAGCGCATATACATTGTAAATTCCACTAAAGTTGCTGGTAACCAGTAACTTGCATTCATCGGCGGAGAAGCTTCCCCCTCCGATGGACAGGTTGTCGTAAAACTGTTCGATGGTGTAGCGTGTGACCTCAACAGGTTGTTGGGTACAGGATACCATCATAGCCAATACAAGAAGACCAATAATTTTTTTCATGGGTTGTTTTTTTGTTGATTAAAGATAGGAATAATGAATTATTCCATGATGTCCTGCTGATTGTGTTCCAGTTTCCGGATGGATTCCATAAGGGAGGCCTCCGGTTCAATGGTATTGTAAATTCCCCAGAATTCAGGATCAAACTGGAAGGGTTCATCGGCGAGGACTATCTTCCTGCTTATACGATCGGCCTGATTTATTCGCAGGCGCTGGTTCGGAATCAGATCCGTAATTGCCATCTCAATAGAGATTTTATACCTGGAGCTGATCCATTTTTTACGTTTTCTGACCTTCATTTCCACTTCTGCCCGTACCTGGCTTATATAATACCTGTTCTGAAACGATCTGTAGTCCACATGGTATCTGGCCATCACCGGCCGGATGCGAATATTTGGAGAACGGCTAACCAGGAAGAGGTCTGGTTCCTTATGGAGCAGATCAGGA
>JAYEOJ010000065.1:0-5434 GCA_034722835.1 Bacteroidota bacterium
TACCAGGGTTGGGTATTTATAGCTGTCAGTCATCGGATAGGAGTTGGGATTCCGGCTGGGATCAAATGTGCCTCTTCCCCGCATATAATCACTCCCTAAATCCGAAAGCTCCTGCCGGTCCTTGCCATGTAGTTTTTTAGCCGAGGCCTCAAAAACAAGGGTAACCTTTTTCACTTCATCAAGGTTCAACGAAGCTGGAATTTCCACATCATAAGAGAAGTAGCCTTTTCCCGCACCATTAACTTTCAAACCATCCAGAATATTCCACTGGCCATCTGACCATGAAGCTTCCGTAAAGGAAGAAGGTGCAAAGGGGATTCTTCTGATCTCGGCAGCTTCACCAGGCACCTTCTGTTTCCGCTCTTCGACCAGGAAGCTTGTGAAATTCAGGTGATAGATGTAGGCATTTTCATCACGCAGCCGCAACGTCAGGTGATAGAGCCCGGGAGTTTCCGGCATTCGTATGGATAGAGGTGTCACTTCGCCATTGAAATAGGGGAGGGATTCAAGGACTTCGGTTTTTAACAAAATATGCCTGAATTTTCCCTGGTGGTCTCTGCCCGATAACTCATAGTCAAGAATATAATGGTCGGGAGGAACCTGGTCTGTCATCACAGACAGGAAAAGGGGCACCCTGACAAGAGCATCCGGCTTCACTGAAAGGCATAGATTTGATCCGGTGGAAAGGTACACCTCACTATGCAGATGGCGCAGTTCCATATCCGGAATAAAATCAGAGAACCCGGGGTATTTCTCAGTGCGGTCGAATTTATAGTACCCGTTCCACTCGTTAATAACATCGTGATGTTCTGTATAGAGCCATCCTGCAATTTTGGGCTGCTTTCTGAATTCATTCATCATGATGTGATAATCCCAGCTCCAGTCAACATCACCTGTGCTTCCATGATATCCCCAGACGTTGCCACATTCGCTGTTCAGCATGGGAACCCGGCTCTGGGTGTTTCCCCCGATGAAGTTCCACTGAGAACCTGCATAGGTATTGTCTACCACATTTTTTAGGAATTCGTTCCAGCTATAGCCCGGCAGGTAGGCGTGCCAGGTATTGAGGTCGGTCTCCACATGATCATAGTTGCACGCTGAATTATCCTCAATAAGCCGGCTTTGATCCAGCTGCTTTGCTTCTGAAAATTTCTCTTTTACCCATTGCTGTGTCTCGGGCAGGTAAGCACGATCTTTCCCTTTCCCCGTAAAGAGTCCCCATGTTTCATTGAAAAGAACCCAGGAGAATATGGAAGGGTGATTATAATCACGGGCAATCATTTCCCGCATGGCATATTCCCACTCCGTTCTGGCCTTCTCATTGGGTTCGCCCCAGAAATTGGGCACATCCGCCATAATCAGCAAACCAAGTTTGTCGGCCCAGTAAAGTTTACGCGGCACCTCCGTTTTGATATGGATCCGGTTCCCGTTCAGTCCGATCTTCTTGGATCTGATAATCTCATCCCTCATAAATTCATCACTGGGATAGGTGTAGAATCCATCAGGGTGGTAGGCCTGGTCAAGGCTCAACTGGAGGTAAATAGGACGGTTATTGAGTGCCACATAAGGAAAGGTGGTGCCGGGCAGATCCATGATGCTGATCTTGCGCATGCCAAAGTAGGTGGAAAACTCATCAAATATGCTCTGGTTGTTGTGAAGCTGAATTTTCAGATCATAGAGGTACGGATTATCCAGATCCCACAATTGAGCGTTGGGTATGGAAACCTCAAATTCAACCTCCTGCTCCTTCTTATTTATTTTTGGAGAAGTGAGCATTCCTGCAATTTCCTGGTTTGGAAAGGACAGATTGATATAAAGATCTTCTTCAGCTGGCTGATCCAGCAGCGCATGGATCTTTACCATGCTATTATCTATGTCGGGTGTGAAATGAATGTGTTTTACTGTGATGCTCCCCCGACTTTCCAGGTAGACGGTCTGCCAGATTCCTTTGGCTTCACCGTAGCCCTGTTTCCCCTCCAGTTTAAAAGGGTGCGGAGAGTCATCCACTCGCAGTACCAGCTGGTGTGTCTTCCCGTGATTGGTGAATTCTGTCAAATCGAATTCAAATGGAGTATATCCTCCCTGATGCTCACCCACAGGTTCACCATCGATCCATACGGTGGTAGACCAGTCACATGCACCGATTACAAGAAAAGTTCTTTTACCACTCCAATCCTCCGGAATCTCCAGCGGACGGCTATACCAGGCCATGTGCGCCAGGTTTTCAACACCTGAAAGCCGCGAGCCCCAGGGGAAGGGTACAGTAATCTCATTGCTGAATATGGGTCGGGTGAACCACTCTTCTTCCAGCCCCAGATCGAGACTGTCGAATTCAAATTCCCAGGTGCCATTCAGATTGATCCAGTTTTCTCTCTGAAAGTCTGGACGGGGATGTTCCGGCAGAGGGATCTCCTGCCCATGAAGCTTCAGGCTTAACATGCATATGGCAAGAAGAAGGCTTCCTGTTAATCGGACTCTATTCATAATGTTTGAATTAATAGAAAAATTAATAAATATGCGGATCATTCTGAAATGGCAACACCCACATAGGAGTCGGCTGTGCCATAATAGAGGAACCATTTTGATTGATAACGTACCAACCCTTCCGCAAAGGTGGTCCCCGATGCATACTGGCCGGTTAACTCATGGGCCAGAGTGGGTCTTAACAGGCAGGTGTCGGACCGAAACAGCACCTTTTCAGGATCGGCTGGATCCAATACAAGCTTCCCTACCGAATAGGTTCCCCTGGGCAGATCGGGCGAGGCATCATCTCCATCTGAATTCTTGCCATTGTAGAGCAGGATAATACCTTCCTCTGTGATCACAGCCGGAGGTCCGCATTCTGTGAGATTGCTGTCAAAAAATCCGGGCCGGGTTTCAATAACAGCAGCAAGTTCTCCATCCTCATCCAATGTGGGGTACCAGTCATAGAGATTCTCTGACCAGGCCAGATTGATAAACTGTTCACCCCAGTACATCCAGTATTTTCCATTAATCCTGGCAACTACCTGATCCTCGCCTTCAAGTCTGGTGATAATGGATCCTGATTTGGACCAGCGATCCAGGAACTTTCCCTCATTGGCCTTGGCAAATGCAGGGCCCTTTTTCTCCCAGTTTATCAGATCGGTTGAATGGGCAATGCTCAGCCTGGCCACATCCTGGTTCCAGGCGGTGTAGGCCATCACATAGAGGCCCTCTTCAGTTACAACCACCCTGGGATCCTCGCAACCGCCGGGATAATCGTACTGCAGGAACTCACCGCTGTCAGGAAAGAGCACAGGAGTGGGATAGATCTCAAAATGAAGTCCGTCTTCACTGGTGGCCAATCCGATCCTGGAGGTACGACCACTCAGTATGGCTCCAGGATCATCTTCAGCTCTGAAAAGCATATGGATCTTGTTGTCTTTAACAATGGCAGCCGGATTGAATACATCTGCTTTCTGCCATTGTACCAGCTCGTTTTTTATCGGACAAAGAAAGGTATAGGTCGAATCGGCACTCAGAATTGGATTCTCTTCCGGTTTCTGAAAATTCAGGAACGCGACTTTCGTTTCGGCTTCCGTTTTAACGTCTGTAGCACATCCAACTGTAATAAGTAATGCAAGGAGGTAGGTTAAATTCTTCATCATGTGATTGAGTTTATGCCTGATCCCAGGCGTTTTTCATTAATTTTTTGGTAATCAGGATTCCTTCGTGTTCACTCTTCTCCATTCCTTCGTATTCGATACCGATATGGCCATTGTATTCAGACTCCTTTACAATCTTCATCATCCTGTAATAGTCAATCTTTGTATCCTCACCTTGTTCATTAAAGTTGTAAGATTTGGCACTGACAGCTTTGGCATAGGGGAGAAGTTCCTCCACTCCTTTATATCTGTCATATACCTTATCGCAATCTCCCTGGGTGGTTCCCCATTTGGCCGACAAACACCAGTTGCCGAAATCAGGGAAAGAACCAAAGTTGGGCCGGTTCACCTCTTTGATGATCCCGGCAATCAGGGCAGCATCGGAGCTGAAAAGTCCATGGTTCTCGATCACGATATTCATATCCAGCTTCGCAGCATAATCGGCCAGGCGTGACATTCCATCCATAATGGCCATTCTGAATATTTCCCTGTCGGCATCTCCAAATGCATTGACCCGCATGGTGTGACAGTCCAAAAGCTTTGCGGCATGAACCCATTTGTAATGATTTTCCACAGATTGCAAGCGATCCTTTTCGCTGGCCGATCCCAGGTCACCTTCATCATCGACCATCATAACCAGGTTTTTCACCCCGGCATCGGCAGAACGCGCCTTCATCTGGTTCCAGAACTTTTCATCACTGCCCTTGTCAGGGTAAAGTCCGTTCACATATTCAACCGCATCAATCTGATAGGTCTCCATGGCAATGGACGCGAAATCGATAGGATCCAGGCTGCCGTCCCAGAAACTCCTGTGCAGCGACCACTGCGCCAGGGAGATCTGAAGTGCTTTTCCGCTGGTGCAATGAGAAAGCAATGGCGTGGTAGCCAGGGCAGTTGCGCCCATCACACTTTTCTTGATAAATGTCCTTCTTTTCATACTATTTTATATCGAGTTGCTTAAGTGCCTCTGCAAATTTCTTTCCAAGATCCAAATACCCTTCACTGTCGTAGTGCCAGGTGTCTGAGTATTTATAATAGCGGGTTTCCCTCACGATGGCAGAATTACCATCGTTCCTGGCAAATTTTTCCTGGGCATACTGCACCAGCTCGCCATGGTCCCATACCTTACCATCCCCCGGATCATCCCATGAATCGGAGATTTTCCCGATGACCACGGCGAGATCATCACACCGGAAGCTGGCCCGGATCAGGTCCATCAACCTTTTGAGGTTAAAATAGTACCTGTTGGCAATCTCTTCGGTATAGCTGGCATCGGATTCACCCTGCATCCAGACAATGCCTGCGGGTACCAGAACGTCTTTGCTGCCATCTCCGTCAATATCAGCTGTATTCATTGCTGTGCGTACCGTTCGAAGAAAATGGTCATACTGGTTAATTCCTGTGGAACCCTGGTAATCCGGCTCCCAGCACCCAAAAGGGCCTGTGGCCAGACTGTCGATGGATGTTCCTCCCCGTGAATATTTAATAAGTGCAATACGATTTCCGGGGTATAATTCCTGCAATCTGCGAGCCAGGCTTAATTCCACACCGAATCGATTTGAGTATTCGTTTTTGTGTCCATCCGATTGAAAGCCTGTGCCATGACCTGGCTGTAAAGCTTGCCATAAGCCCAGTCCACCTTCTGGAAGATCATCGCCCACCGGATTTCCATGAAAGATCCAGACATCTTCACTTACATGACTCAGGGGCCCGGGAAGATCCTTATTGAAGCCGAAGCCATCCATATTGGACTGTCCACCCAGGTAATACACCCTGATCGTGTCAGATCCCTGACAAAGGGCACCTAT
>JAYEOJ010000066.1:0-5429 GCA_034722835.1 Bacteroidota bacterium
ATTTCAAGGAGCTGGTTAATAAATTAAAGAAGCACCATCCGCGTCTTTATTCCTTTACCTCCGAGACTGACTTCGAGAAACAGTCGGAAGAAATCTACTCCCATCTGAATGAAGACATGAGCACCGAGCAATTCTACAGGAGGATTGCTCCGCTCATTGCATCTGTTAAATGCAGTCATACCGGCATACGTTTACCGGGGCAATACCTGCAATTTATTCATGAAACCGGGCACTATTTCCCACTCAGGCTGTTCATACATGAAAAGAAAGCATACTGTCTGTCCACCTCCGGAAATCCAGGTGTGGACCTGGTGCCAGGCTCCGAAATATTGACCATTAATCGAAGACCCGTCAGCCAGATAATTGAGGAGCTTCTGGCCATCATCCCTTCGGAAGGATATTGTATGACCACCAGGTATCAGGAGCTGAACCGGGACTTTCACAATTACTTTCATATGATGGATCCGGCAGAAAGGTTCCTTGTTGAATTCTCCTCTTCCGGTTCAAAAAGCAGCATTCAAATGGAAGCATGCTCATATGAACAGGTGCCGCAAATGGAGCACACTCCATTACCCGCCCGGGATTATGGTTTTCATATGGAGAACGATCCTGAATGTGGCATCCTGAAAGTTGCCTCGTTTGGCATTAGAAATATGGAAGATTATTTCTCCTTTCTGGATTCCACAATCCAGCTTATGAATCATTCCCGGACTCCAAACCTGGTACTGGACCTGAGGGATAACCGGGGCGGACATCCCATCTTTGCAGCCCAACTATTTTCTTATCTGACGGATACAGATTTTACCTATTTCCAGAGAAATCCGGATGTGGAGGAATTCGAACCCCTGTACAATCCCATGCAGGCAAATGAGAATCACTTCAAGGGAAGCATCTATGTACTGGTAAACGGCAACTGCCTGTCAACCACGGGTCACCTGATCTCCCTGCTTAAATATCATACAGAAGCACTCTTTATTGGTGAAGAGCCGGGAAGCACATTTTCATGCAATGATTTCAGCATCCAGGTTCAGCTTTCCAATACCGGGATGGAGCTTAATATACCCCGAACCACATTTGTAACCGCTGTAACGGGATTTAGCGAAAAGGAGCCTTTCCCTGTAGATTACAAGGTAAACATGTCCATTGAGGATCTTCTAAATGGAAACGATACTTACAAGTCTTTTGTGGAAGACCTGATTACTAATAAATCGTGAATGGAGCAAAGTTCGGCTAAGGCCGCGGAGGGATACCCTATTTCACCACCAGTATAAAATCGCTACCCGGTTCATTGTCACCAAACTCTCCAAAACGGGGTTGTGGATTCACCTTTTCTACGAACTGCAATATTTCCGAAGTGGTCAACACTCCATCGTCTCCCCCATAGTAGCGCAAAGATTCAATAAACCTGCGTGCAAAAGGGGAATGAAATCCGGGTCTTCCGTCCGGAACATACTCTTTTCCTCCGGAGGTCAGGTAAAGCCGGGTCTTATACTTCAGCTTGCGTTCCACAAATTCCTTCGTGCTGATATCGGCATACTGGACTGCTCCTCCTCTATGGGTGGCAGCCAGGTGGGGATCAAAGGTGCCTCCAAAACAGACATCCATCACCAGGAAAATATGTGGGCAGTCGATGTTATTGATCATGGTGCGCAGATTGGAATGACTCAGGTAGGAAGTCTTGCCCACATCGTCCGTCCGGGAATCCCTGGAGATCACGTAACCTTCCCTGAACACTTCATCATAAACGCCATGACCTGCAAAAAAGATCATCAGGTTATCCTCTGGTTTATAGGACCTTGAAGCAAATTCACGAATTACAGATGCAGTTTCTGATAGGGTGGGATTAATCACTACCTCAGAAACCACCCCGTAATTCTCACTCAGTTCGGTACCAATGGTCTGGGCATCCAGTACCGGGTTGACCAGGTCGGAGTAGTAGTCATAGACGTTGGAAGCAAACAACAGGGCATAGGTGGTCCCCACCCCTTCCGCAGCAGCACTGTCTTTCCCCTGTATGACTTCAACACGTGCTGCCCGTTCCTCCTTTTGCTCTTCGGGGTGAAAGGGATTTTCCAGCGGAATCACCTCGTAGAACTTTTTATCGGAGGAATTATACAGTTCAAAGGAAGAGTATGTGTAACTCTTCTTCTTTCCTTCGCTGGATTTGCTGGCCCTGATAAAGGATTTGGACCACTGCTCCTTGAATTTTCTGGCTGCTGAAACCGGAATTTGCACTCCGGCTTCGGTCTCCATAAACCTGATCTTATAAATCTGCAGATCCGCGTTGTAGCCCACCAGACCCTGCAGGGGAATCTCCACGATCCCCGATTTGGAACGTACTCCGTACTGCTTCTCCATGGCAGATTGCAATTTCATCAAACTCCAGTCCGCCAGCTTCTCAACACGGGTATTGTACTCCATGGAGGTCTCGAACTCATCCCTGGGCAGTGTAAGCTCAGGATCCACATTCCCGGTAATATCTCCTACTGCAGCAGGAGTTAAAGACCGGCGTTGTGCAAGAGACAGGTCCGAATTTAACCAGGAAACCACCAGAGATCTGTCGGAAGGTTGAACCCGGTCGATTTCCCAGATAATCACCTGCTGGTCAATTCCGTAAGTAAGCAGGAATTCTCCATCTCCCGTAAAGGCGGCCCCCAGAACTTCTTCCATATGCCGGTAAACAAAGTCCACCGGGAAAATAGAATCCTGTGTAATCTTTGAAATCACAGCTTTCCTGGATTGGCCATAAGCCAGGAAGTTTCCATCCTGACTGATGCTGATAGGATTTCTTATGTAAGCTTCCCTTCGCGTTGAATCGGATAATGCAAAGGCATCACGAATCAGCCGGTATCTCCTTAGTCCGTTGGATGATCCTGTAATGAAGGTATATTCTTCGGGTTGAAAGACCACTCCTTCCACACCATGCTTACGGAAGTTTAGCCGCTGGAAGGGTTCATAGCCACTCCCGCTGCGTTCCAGAACCAGAATATTTCCATAGGTATCACCGGTCACCAGAAAGCGATCGTTATAACTAAAACTGGATTGATAGAGATAGGATTCAAATTCATCCACCAGCTGATGGAAGAGATACTGATCATCACTTAATTTCCAAATGATCATCTGTCCGTCATGAGAGCAGGAGGTCAGCCATTTTCCATCATGACTGAACTCAAGATGGTTGATGAAAAAGGAATGCTGATTCAGTACCTGCATGACTTTCATGTCTTCCAGGCGGATAATAGCAATGTCATTTTTACCCCTGTAGCGGCCATATGCCATATATTTTTCATCTGGTGAAAAAGCAAAGTTCCCACTGCCGGCTTCAGAATTTCCCTGGTGTTCAAAAATCACATCCCAGTTCCGGTCAAAGATTCTCAGGGTATTGTTACCCAGGCTATAGGCAAAATAATTCCGGAAAGGAGAGAACTGGGCGCAACCCACATAATCGCCCAGGTTGCCAAATTCCTTATTTACCTTAAGTCCCATCTCCTGGGTCCAGGCGGGTGTCAGGAACAACACCCATAGTATCGGCATGAAAACTATTTTCTTCATGATACGATGGTATTTGATTTAATACTTAAAAGTACAAAACCCAATACACAATGATTTGTATATTTATGAACGTAATTCCCAGGCTTGAACAGATTTCTGATACATACCCTGTGTGCGCTATTGCTGGCCTCGACCATCCAGGCACAGGATTCTATTGTGCAGCAAAAAGAATTGTGGCAGGGGCCTCTGACACTTGCTCCGGGCCTTACTGTTTCCCAGTCAATTTCAGGAACCTGTGGCGATCCCCTTTCTTCTCCGCTTGAAGTACAGGCTACAGATAAATCGGGCCTTCCGGTATCCGGAATCTCCGTGGCATTCCGGATTCTTGCATACCCGGAACAGGGAGATGATGCATTGCTCAGTCATGTGCTGGTAATCACAGATTCATCGGGTCTGGCTCAAACAGAATTAACTCTGGGAAGCAAACCGGGCACCTACAGGGTATCCGGAAGGATCGCCGAAGGATTCCCCGATAATGAGGTGATTTTCACGGCAAAAGCCAGCCGGAAAAACTGGGTATGGATCCTGCTTATCAGCCTGTTCGGCGGCCTCGGTCTGTTTCTGTTCGGCATGCATTCCATGAGTGAAGGTATGCAGCAATCGGCCGGAGAACGATTGCGTTCCATTCTTGAGAATGTGACCCGAAACAGGATTGTTGGCGCAGGTATCGGAACCCTTGTAACCACCATCATCCAGAGCAGCAGCGCCACTTCAGTGATGCTGGTGAGTTTCGTGAATGCCGGGCTTGTCCAGTTCCGGCAGACCATTCCAGTGCTTCTGGGGGCAGCCATCGGGACCACCATTACAGCACAAATAATTGCCTTTAGAATAACCGAATACAGCCTGTTGCTGGTTGCTGTTGGGTTTTTTATACAGGCCTTCTCCAAAAAGGAGAGATTTAAATCCGTGGGCTACTCCCTCTTTGGTTTTGGAATCCTCTTCTTTGGATTGGAAATCATGTCAGATGCCATGGCTCCATTGCGGGACTATGCCCCCTTTATTGATCTTTTGCTCAGGCTGGAAAGCCCTCTTGTGGGAATCCTGGTGGGAGCAGCATTCACCGCCCTGATCCAATCCAGCAGTGCTTTTGTCGGAATCATGATCGTACTGGCATCCCAGGGCTTGCTCTCAATTGAGGCCAGTGTCCCCCTGTTACTTGGTTCAAACCTGGGAACGCCGGTTACAGCCCTTCTGGCAAGTTTGAAGTCCGATGCTGAGGCAAAGAAGGTGGCTCTTGCCTTCTTGCTTATCAAGTTTATCTCTGTACTCATTTTTGCTGGATGGACTACACAACTTGCCAACTTATTGCTTAAGCTGACCCCCGAGGCCACGCTACCCAGAATGATTGCTAATGCTCATACCCTGATAAACGGGGTGTTAATGTTGGTAATCCTCCCGGTTTCGCCCCAGGTGGCCCGACTCACAGACTGGTTAGCTGGCAAACCCAAGGTGACTGAAAAGAAGGCATTCCGAACACTATACCTGGACCAGGGCATGACCTCCACGCCCTCCCTTGCTCTTAATCTGGCCAAGCAGGAGATTATCCGGATGGGAATGATTGTCCGGACCATGTTTTCACAGATTCACCTTCCCTTCCTCGAAAAGGACTCCTCCATGCTTGGAGATATATACAAATATGAACAGGAGGTGAATTTCCTCAGGGATACCATCAAAGCCTACTTCTTGAAAATCAACCGGGAATCTATGAACAGCAAGCAGATGAACGAGTCCTTTCAGCTCCTCTACTCCCTCAATGAATTTGAAAAGATTGCTGACATTATCTCCGGGGACCTGGCCTCCAGGGCTGAACGATGGTCCCTGAAGGAATATGATTTTTCCAAGCAGGGTAAAACAGACATCAGGCACTTTCATGAAAA
>JAYEOJ010000067.1:0-5422 GCA_034722835.1 Bacteroidota bacterium
ACCTGAAGTTCCTTTTCACTGGTGATTTCATAACGAAATGCTATTCCTTCGTTGTATGCACGTACTCTGAATGCCAGCCCTCCTTCAAAGGTCTTGCCTGTCAATTGTACCAGTACTTCATTGTACTTATCCGTATAGGCATTTCGTTCGCCATAAACCGGCTGCCAATTAACATTCTTCGAAAGCTTTTCAATATGACCTGCCTCCACTGCATGCGGAAAAACAGTGCCGTCGGAGAGCTTAAATCCCAGTGCCGACTTTTCAATGATTGATTGCCCCTTCCAGTCTACCCGGTAACATAAACTATCCTGTACATCAAGGTGGAAAGTATAAGTGGTATCGGGGCTACTTAAGCGGATACTTCCGGTGTTCCGTTTGCAGGCAAAAAATGGCAATATCAGGATTAGTAAAGTAAAAGCTTTTCTAAGAAGAATATTCATCCCTTTCAAGTCATTATAAATCAAGCCACCAGAACTCCCTGAAGCAGGAAAAAACCTGCGGCAATCAGGGCTCCGACAAGAGGCCCCAATACCGGGATCCAGGCGTATGCCCAGTCGCTGCTCCCCTTATGCTTCATGGGAAGCAGGTTATGCATGATCCTGGGACTCAGGTCCCTGGCCGGATTAATGGCATAGCCGGTGGTCCCTCCAAGAGAAAGTCCAATGGCCGTTACTAACAGTGCTACAGGCAGCGCACCCAGTGTTCCCAGCCCCATCTTCACCTCTTCTCCATCTTCCAGCAGAATGGAGGGATCCGCAATATAGAGGATCACAAAGATCAACACAAAGGTGCCGATCACCTCGCTGATAAAGTTACTGGCCGGTTTACGTATGGCCGGACCGGTGGCAAAACATCCCAGTTGTGCCCCAGGGTCTTCTGTGCGATTAAAATGATGTCTGTAAAAAAGCCAGACGGTTCCGGCCCCGGCAGCTGCTCCGGCCATCTGTGCCAGAATAAACGGGAGTACCTGGCTCCAGGCAAAATTGCCGGCTGCTGCAAGTCCCAGTGTTACCGCGGGATTGATATGTGCCCCCGATACGGGTCCGGCCACTGTAACTCCCACAAAAACACCCAGTCCCCACCCCAGTGAGATCACAATCCATCCACTGTCAAAACCTTTAGTATCCTTGAGTACCACATTGGCCACCACCCCATTTCCCAGCAGGATCAGGAGGAATGTGCCTATAAATTCTGCAAAAAGTTCGTTCAACATATGTGTAAAGGTTAGTAAGTTATTAAGTTAGTGGGTCAGTTAATGGGGTCCTGCCAGGAGCGGCTCCTTGAGACTGCTTTTTCCCACTCCTTTTTCAGGTCCTGTCGCTTCTCAACAGAAACTGTACTGGTGAAGGTACGATCCATGGCCCATTGCTCCCTGATCTCCTCCACCGATCCCCAGAACTCCGTGGCCAATCCGGCCAGGTAGGCAGCACCCAAAGCGGTGGTCTCAATATTCTCGGGCCGGATCACCGGAATCCCGATCAGGTCAGCCTGGAACTGCATCAACAAATCATTGACAACAGCTCCGCCATCCACCTTTAGTTCGCCTATCTTTATGCCGGCATCACTTTCCATGGCCCCCATCACATCGTTTACCTGGAAGGCGATGCTTTCCAGTGCAGCCCTGGCAATATGGCCTGCTGTGACTCCGCGGGTCAGTCCCGCAATCATTCCCCGGGCATACTGATCCCAGTGAGGGGCCCCCAGGCCTGTAAAAGCAGGTACAAAATAAACCCCGCCATTATCTGCCACCGATTCAGCAAGTTGCTCCACATCAAATGATTTTTTGATCAGGCCCAATCCGTCCCGTAACCACTGGATGACAGCACCTCCGATGAAGATACTTCCTTCAAGGGCATATATGGTTTTCCCTTTTATTTGCCAAGCAATGGTGGTTACCAGGTTGCTGTCTGAGCTCACAGGCTCCTCCCCTGTATTGCAGAGGATAAAACAGCCGGTTCCGAAAGTACACTTCACTGATCCGGGTGAAAGGCACATCTGCCCGAAGGTGGCCGCCTGCTGATCTCCTGCAATTCCCGCTATGGGAACTGGTACGGAGAGAATCCCTTTGGTAGTCTCTCCATATACCTCTGAGGAAGATTTCACCTCGGGAAGCATGCTCTCGGGTATTCCAAAGAGCTCCAGCAGATCCTTGTCCCAGTTCAGTGTTTTAATATTGAACAACATGGTGCGACTGGCATTGGTGACATCGCTTACATGCACCTTCCCTCCCGTAAGGTTCCAGATCAACCACGAATCCACCGTGCCCAGTGCCAGTTTGCCTTCATCTGCCATCTCTTTTGCTCCGGGTGTGTGATCCAGCATCCATTTCCATTTGGTAGCAGAAAAATATGCATCTATCACCAGTCCGGTCTTCTCCTGTATCATCTCTTTATGACCCAGGGCCTTCAACTCGTCACAGTACTCAGAGGTTCTCCGATCCTGCCATACAATGGCATTGCAGATGGGCTTTCCACTCTCGCGATCCCAGATCAATGCGGTCTCCCGCTGATTGGTAATCCCGATTGCTGCTACATCAGCTGCACCAATGCCTGCATTTCGCAGGGCATCGTGCATCACCCGGTTCTGGGAATTCCAGATATCCATGGGATCGTGCTCCACCCAACCGGGCTGTGGAAAAATCTGCCTGAACTCCTTCTGGGCAACCCCCACCATGTTTCCGGAATGGTCAAATACAATGGCCCGGGAGCTGGTAGTACCCTGGTCCAGGGCAAGGACGAATTTCTTTGTTGAATTACTCACTTCGTTCGCGTTATTTGGTTCGTAAGATAATAAGTTAGTTTAGCATATGCATATGGGCCAGCTTTGTGAATGCCTCGACCTGTTCGCTTTCCCAGGTTTTTTCTTTGCCCAGTTCAGCAGACATAATAGCGGCCACCTGGGGAGCCAGCCTGAGAGCCTCCCTGGCATCCAGCTGAATGGTCCTGATGCGGCGCGCCAGGCAATCTTCCAGGGTACGGGCCATTTCCTGCCTCACAGCCAGGACCACCTGGGCCTTGATTATCTGCAAGCTTTCACTCAGGACCGTGCCCATGCCGGGATCCTCCTTAAGCAGAATGTCGATCTGTTCCCGGTCACTTCCGTACCAGTGAAGCGGATCGCCACGATCAACTCCCTGCAGGTAACCATGGACCTTCATGGTGGAGCTTACCGACTCATGAACAGGTAGCTTTGCATTTTTTACAGCCACATCCACCACATCCTCTGCCATCTTGCGGTAGGTGGTCCATTTCCCGCCGGTGAGGGTAATCAGTCCACCCTTTGATGTAAAAATCTTATGTCCCCTTGATATTTCCTTGGTTTTCTTTCCCTCGGCAGAAGGAGCAGCCAGGGGCCTCAGACCTGTAAATACAGCCAGCACATCGGCGCGCGTAGGCGGGTTCTCCATATACAATCTGGCTGTCTCCAGGATGTACTCCACCTCCACCTCTTCGGCAAGCGGCTCAAGTTCAGGATGCTGCTTCTCCACATCGGTGGTACCCACCACGACCCTGTTATGCCAGGGTACAGCAAACAGGACCCTTCCGTCAGAAGTTTTTGGAATCATCAGTGCCTCCTCCCCTTTCAGAAAGTCCGAAGCCATCACCAGGTGGATGCCCTGGCTTGGTTTCACCACATCTCTTGCATCAGGATTCTCCATTTTTAAAATATCATCCACAAATACCCCGGTGGCATTGATCACTGCTGGGGCAGAGATCTGATAGACCTTCCCACTCTCACGGTCTTCAGCACTAACACCGATGACCTGGTGCCCATCCATCTGCAATCCGGTGACTTTCATATGATTAAGGACCAGGCCACCCTGCTCAGCAACAGTCTGGGCCAGGTTCACTGCAAGACGGGCATCATCGAACTGACAATCAAAATAGCGGACACCCCCCATAAGCTTCCTGGTCTTAAGAGCCGGAAGTGCTTTTCTTGCTCCTCTTGCAGATAAGGGAACCGAGCGTCCGACACTCAATCGACCTGCCATCAGGTCATACAGGGTCAGACCGATGGTATAGAAAGGAACGCACCACCAGTTATAACAGGGAATCACAAAAGCCTGGTCTTTTACCAGGTGTGGTGCATTCTTTTTCAGCCTTCCCCTCTCCTTCAGGGCTTCCAGCACCAGGGAGATGTTCCCCTGTGCCAGGTAACGAACACCTCCGTGTACCAGCTTGGTACTTCGACTGGATGTTCCCTTGGCAAAATCGTCCTGTTCGAGTAAAATGGTCCGGTAGCCCCTGCTTGTGGCCTCGAGTGCAGCGCCTAAACCGGAAGCTCCCCCTCCTATTACAATTACATCATATTCAAAGCCGGATTCCTCCAGCGTTTTAATCATCAAATCTCTGTTCATTACAGCTTCTGGAATTAATTGTTGGGTGATCTTAAAATTACTTTTATTTTCCAAGCCTCCCAATTCTTTTTTGTAGTTTTAGGAGATCGATCAAACAATAATTTAAACAGGTCTAACAATGAAATCCTTTATCTTCAAATCAGCTTTAAGCCTTCTAATTTCCACTTCAATTTGTATCGGAATTTCTGCACAGACAGAGGTCCCTGAGGAAAATACCCGTGCCATAGAATTTCCGGACATTCCGGGCTATGTAACACTGAAGTGTGACCTGCATATGCATACAGTACTTTCCGATGGTAGTGTCTGGCCAGATATCAGGGTCTGGGAAGCTATCAGGGACGGACTGGATGCCATTTCCATTACCGATCATATTGAGTACCAGCCACACGATAAGGATATACCCCACCCTGACAGGAACCGTAGCTATAAACTGGCCAAGAAAGCTGCCAGGGACACCGACCTTTTGATTATTCCAGGAACGGAGATTACCCGGGACATGCCCCCGGGCCATTTCAATGCCATCTTTGTGAAAGATGTAAATAAGCTGAATGAGAAAGATGTGATGGAGGTGTTCAGGGAAGCTAAAAAACAGGGGGCCTTTGTTTTCTGGAACCACCCCCACTGGACCGCCCAGAGAGAAGATGGTGTAGCCACACTTACTGAAATGCATCATGAATTGTTGAAAGAGGGCCTGTTTACAGGCATAGAGCTATATAACGATAATACCTACTCCAAGGAGGGATTTGAACTTGCAGAGAAATACGAACTGACCCTTATTGGAAACTCGGATGTACATGGTCTGGTTGACTGGTCCTACAATGTTCCTGAAGGGGGACACAGGCCTGTAACACTGGTATTTGCCACAGAGAAAAGCGAAAAAGCCATGCAAAAAGCCATGGAACAGCGCCAAACCGCCGTCTGGTTTAAAAATACGCTTGTAGGTAATAAGGAGTTTCTTACCCCTTTGCTTGAAGAATCACTGGAAGTTACACGTACGGGCAAGGGGCCTGTACCCAGCCTCAAGATCCACAATCATTCTGATGCATATCTCATCCTTGAAAATAT
>JAYEOJ010000068.1:0-5422 GCA_034722835.1 Bacteroidota bacterium
GTTAGAATCTCCTCTACCTCATCATCTTTAAGGTGTTCCGTATCGATCAGTTTACCCTCACTTTGCAGACGCTCAGAAAGATTACCGGCAATCAGTTGAATGGGACTGATGGAGTTGAGGATTTCATGCCTCAGCACCCTGAGCAGTTTTTGCCATGCTTCCATCTCATTCTGATCCATTTCCCTGCTGATATCGCGTACTGAGACCAGGGTGATTTCTTCATTTTTCAGAATAAAACCCGAGGCAAGAAAAATCAGGTGGTGGGCCTGCCCCTGAAGTTCCATTTTCTTAAGTATCTCTTTTCCGGGTGAAAAGCTCCGGAAGAATTCCGGTAGGTCACCTGCGATAGTTGCCAGGTCATCCAGCCGGACCAGGGCTTGAAGCCCGAAGAGTTCCAGAAAGGCCTGGTTGATCATTTTCACATCCCCCTCACCATCAAATGCCACCAGGCCAAACTGCACATGATTCACTGTCTCTTCGAAAAATCGTTGCTGGGCCTCACGATCCAGGCGAACCAGTCTGAAATCACTGATCAGGGAATTAAATCCAGCATGGATGGCATTGAAATAGGGATCCCGGCGCACCCTGGAAAATTGCATGGTGGGGTCGTCGTTGCTCATCGCGTTGATCAATTTTAACAGGTCCCGTCTGATGCGTGTCAGGTACCAGACCAGAGCGGCCGTTTCGAGGACCAGAATCACAATAAGCAGGGAGGAAGTTACCGGGAATTCAGGTTTCTGTAAATAGATCCCCAGCAGAATAGAGGTTCCCACGATGGTAGCCACAAAGGCCAGGATGGACCATATGAAGCGGCTAAAGACCATATTTCTTCATTTTCTGATACAGGGTGGAACGGTTGATTCCCAGGACTTTTGCAGTGGCGCTGATGTTGCCGTGTTCTTCCCTCAGGGCCTGGGCAATGACAGATCGTTCATGTTCTTCCAGGTTCAGAGTGCTGGCTGTAAGGCCTTGCTTTGTGCTGCTAAGGGATCCCGGCGAAAGGACCATGTGAGAAATGACATCGCTTTCTGCAAGGATCACCGCTTTCTCGATGCTATGCTCCAGCTCCCGGATGTTGCCCGGCCAGGGATGTTCTTTCAGCTGGGCCAGGGCCGATTCGGATAGTACAATACCGCTTTTCCTGTACTGCTCCGCGTATTTTTTTAAGAAGAATTCAGAAAGTACCGGGATATCCTCTTTGCGTTTGCGAAGTGGTGGGATCTCAATTTCTATGGCGTTGATCCGGTAGTAGAGGTCCTCCCGGAAGGACTTCTCCGCGATCATCTCCTGGAGCGGCATGTTGGTTGCGGTGATCACCCTTACATCCACGGATCTGGGTACCGATGATCCCACCGGGTATACTTCATTGTTCTGAAGGGCAGAGAGAAGCTTGCTCTGGAGTCCCTGAGGGAGGTTTCCGATCTCATCCAGAAACAGGGTGCCACCTGAGGCGATAACAAAGCGTCCTTCCCTTTCCTCCTTCGCATCTGTAAATGCTCCTTTGGTATGTCCGAACAACTCGCTTTCAAAAAGGGTTTCCGGGAGGGCTCCCAGGTCCGTTTTCATAAAGATTTCATTCCTGCGTTCCGACAAGTGGTGTATTTCCCTGGCCACCACCTCTTTACCTGTTCCGTTCTCGCCCAGGATCAGGACGCTGGCGTCGGTACCTGCAACTTTCGCGACCATCTGATCAATCTCCTTCATGGCTGCCGACTGGCAATGGCAGATGGACAGGTTATTCTCCAGTTCCCGGGTGAGGTGGGCCTGTTTCTTTTTCAACAGGTTCACTTCCAGCCTGCTTTTTCTAAGCTCATAGGCACTGAGCAGGGTGGAGAGGATCTTCTGCTCGTCCCAGGACTTCATGATGAAATCCAGGGCTCCCTCCTTCAGGGATCTGATGGCCAGTTCCACATCTCCATAGGCAGTGATAAAGACCACCGATGCTTTGGGATCTTTCTCGCGGATCTTGTTCATCCAGAAGATCCCTTCGTTGCCTGTGACCTGTCCGGCCTTGAAATTCATATCCAGGAGAATAATGTCGTACGCATGTTTCTCCAGGGTGGAGAGGATCAGATTGGGATTCCTCAGGGTATCTATCCGGTCAAAACTCCGGGCAAGGATCAGCTTCAGGGCAATGAGCAGATCATTGTTATCATCGACAATCAGTATGGAACCTTCTTTCCTGGGCATGCTTGCTTACATTGGTCTGTGATGTAAAATTAAACGATTGTTGGATTCAGCCACACATAGTGTTGGAAAATCCGACAACCCTTCATTCAATAAATAGTGTATATCTTAGTGATTCAGTGCATTAACACTTGTGGCACGAAATTGACATATAGAAGGGAAAATAGAACAGATGATTCGCAATTACCTTCTTATAGCTCTCCGCAATCTCTGGAGAAACAAATTGATCACCGGCATAAACCTGGTGGGTATGGCCATTGGATTCGGAATTTTTCTGACCCTGCTTAGCTGGGTCCGCTTCGATGCCAGCTTCGACAAATTTCACAAAGATATAGAGCAAATGTATGTGTTGAATATCCGATTTACCTTAAATGGCTCGGAATACACCTCCCAGCGTACAGGCGGGGCCTATGGCCGTGTGTTGCCTGAACTCTTTCCACAGGTGAGGAGCGCATGCAGGGTAAGTCAGCCCCGAGAGTTTGAACTGGGGATTCCCCTGGAGGGAAAGGACAGTACAGATGTTATGAAGTACTTCGATGAGAGCGGGGTGATCATGGTGGATAGCAACTTCTTCAACTTCTTCACATTCCCACTGATTTCTGGCAATAAGGAGGATATATTTTCCGAGATTGATCACATTGTCATTACAGAAACTCTGGCAGAGAAACTGTTCGGGGAAGAGGAGGCGCTGAACAGGCAGATTAAGATCGGGGAAGGGGGGTATTTTACTGTGATTGCAGTGGCGGCTGATCCGCCGGTGGAATCCACCTATCAGTTCAATGCTCTGCTGGGCTTTCACATCATGGAGGAGCTGGGTTATCCGGTCAACGAGTATGGCGGAACCATCTATTTCAACAATTTTAAGCTGTCTGCGGGGACCGACCTGGTAGCTCTGAACGAATCCATCAATAAGCATGTAGAGGAGAATTTGGATGAAGATTTCGATACCTGGTTCTTTATGGACCGCTTTGACCGCATTCATCTGCACGACGAGAATAAAGGAATGATCGGTTTCTTGATGAACTTGATCTTGTCGGTAGTGATCCTGTTAATTGCCTGCATCAACTTCATTAACCTGACTACAGCAAATTCTTCCCTGAGATTGAAGGAGATTGCTATCAGGAAAAGTGCCGGAGCAGGAAAAAAACAGCTTGTGATCCAGTTCTTGGGTGAATCTTATCTTATGTTGCTGGTAGCCTTCTATCTGGGATTTTTTATTGCGGAGCATCTGGCTCCTTTAAGCTATCGCTCCTTTGGTGTTAGTCAGGAGCAGACCTCCAGGGACCTGGCATACTGGTTGAAGATTCTTGTGATTTACCTGGTGACAGGACTTCTGGCCGGACTTTATCCCTCACTGAAAATTGCCGGGTACAAACCGCTTGCCTATTTCACCGGGAAAGGTAACAGGAATCAGCTTACCGGAAGAAGGTCACGGCGTGTTTTGATTGTACTTCAGTTTGCTTTCTCCATTTTCTTTATCACGGTTTCGATTTTTACAATCAGACAATTCGACTACTTGAGAGAGGCCGACCTGGGATTTAACCGGGAAGATGTGCTTTATATTCGCACCAAGGGACAGGCATGGGACAAATACCCTGTGATCAAGCAGGAACTGGAACAACTTTCCTTTGTGAAAGGAGTCAGTTCGGCTTCCGATATCCCGGTGGAGGTCAATTTTGGAGAAATAGACTGGGGAGAGAGGGATGGCGAGCATAACAAATTTGCCAGGGTGATCCGCACCAATGCTGATTTTCTATCCACTTTTGAAATCGACCTGCTGGAGGGTGAGTACTACACCCAGGAACGTGATACCCTCAACTACAGTTATGTAGTAGTGAGCCATTCTCTGATCGAATGGATGGGTTGGGAAGATCCGGTTGGGCGTGAAATGTACCTATGGGGGGATGACCGCATCATCCTGGGAGTGACCGAGGATATCAATTTCTTTCCTTTCAACCTGGCAACTTTTGGCGGGGAAGCCCTGATCTATGTCTACGAACCTGTGCAGCAATACCTTTTTGTGAGGGTGACTACCGGGACCTCCGCCGAACAGCTGTCAGCCATTGGAGAGGTGTTCCAGGAATACAACCCGGGATATGAACTGGAGTATGATTTTGTAAGTAATTTTGAATACCCGGCCCTGGAGAACTCAGAGGGCATCAAACTTATTTTCAGAATATTCTCTGCTGTGGCCATTTTTATTGCCATCATGGGACTGATCGGGCTCTCCCAGTTCAACAATACCCGCAGGACCAAAGAGGTGGGAATCCATAAGGTGATGGGGGCACAAACTGGATCGGTGGTGAATCTTCTGCTTTCCGAATTTATGAAATTGGTAGTGCTCTCCAACCTGGTAGCCCTTCCCCTGGCTTATCTGGCTCTTTGGAAACTCTTCCAGTTTTTCAACTACTCCATCAAGCTGAAGATCACAGTATTTGTGGCTGTTTTTGTGCTTTCAGTACTGTTTTCTTTGTTTACTGTAATCTTCCAGGCCTGGAGAACTGCCCGTGCCAATCCCGTAGATAGTCTCAGATACGAGTAATCCATTAAACCTGGGCCCATTCCGGGGCCCAGGAAGCTTCAGATTATACTTCGTATTTAAAGGAAAGTTTAATCTTGGTCCGGTAGAATTCAATTTTCCCGTCCTTCAGATGGATGTCCTGGGCCACTACCTCTGCAATGCGAAGGTCCCTGAGTGATTTTGATGCCTTGATGATTGCATTTTTGGCGGCATCGTCCCATGATACAGTGCTGGAGCCAACCAGCTCAATGATTTTGTAAACGCTGTTAGACATGATGCTTAAAATATTATGGTTCAGTGTAAGTTACAAACTCAAACAGTCGAAGTCAAGCACTTAGTTTTTGAGCTTCGGAAAAATTCCATATATTGCCAGTAATAACACTTTTGTGTAGAAAAGTAACACGATGTCGGTCGTACGATTTGGGGTGTCATTTGAAAAGGAGGTGCTGGATGCGCTGGATGAATATGTGCAGGAGAACAAATTTTCCAACCGTTCCCAGGCACTGCGTCAGCTGGTAAACCGGCACATTGTGGAGAAGAAGTGGCAGTGCAATAACCGGGTAGCCGGTTCAATTACCGTGGTGTATGACCATCACAGGCGGGACATCGCCAATCACCTGGGAGAAACACAGTTACAATATCCCGATGAGATCCTTTCAGTACAACGCTTCACACTCAATGAACAGTATAGCATGGAGGTGATTGCCCTCAATG
>JAYEOJ010000069.1:0-5420 GCA_034722835.1 Bacteroidota bacterium
AGATTGAGTTGCTGGTTACCGGCGGAACCGTACATACGGTTGATGACTATGAGGTATGGATGAACCAGGCAGTAACCAGTCTCTTTACTGGAGGCTTGCCTGCCGGGCTCTATCAAATCAGGATTGAAGATCTGAACGATTGTTATACAGAGGCAGAAGCAGAATTGATCAATCCCGATACCCTTGAGCTCAGCTTTGATACGGAGGAAGCCTTCTGCAAGGACAAGCCCGATGGGGAAATGAATCTCTACATCGATGGCGGAACCTATCCCTATGAGATTTCCTGGAACATGGGTCTGCCCGATGACGAGGACTTCTTTAACGAACTATATTCAGGCGAATATGTGGCCACAGTTACCGATGCCAACCTCTGTATAACTGTTGACACCGTCTGGGTGGGATATACTTATGAGTCATGTCTGGAGATTCCCAATGCATTCTCACCAAATGGGGATGGCTTCAATGATCTGTGGATGATCGAAGGACTGGAGCTTTATCCTAATGTTGATATGCGTATCTTTGACCGCTGGGGCAGCAGGGTATTCTATTCTCCCAACGCCGCAGATGATCCGTGGGATGGTACGTTTGATGGCAGACATCTGCCCATTGACTCATATCATTATGTCATTGATCTGAATAGCGATGAACCTGCCATAACGGGGAATGTAACCATTGTAAGATAGGAGCATAACAGAGAGTAATGAAACAGGGGATTGTATATATAATTTTGCTTCTTACTCTGGGTCTGGCACATGATCTGAAAGCACAGCAATTGCCCCTCTACTCTCAGTACGTGCTTAATAAATTTATGATTAATCCGGCAGTAGCGGGCCACGATGGCTACACCAGCTTTAATACCACAGCCCGGCAGCAATGGTTGGGGTTCAGCCAGGCACCCCGCACCTACTCAGCCTCCTGGCAAACCAGGGTTCTGAAACGGTCTTATAAAATTATTAACCGGCCTGTCAAGAGCGATAACAGACTTAAGCCCAGCACAAAGGGAAGGGTCGGACTGGGAGCCTACCTGATCAATGATGTAAATGCAAATGTGGCACGGACGGGGGCCTCATTTACCTATGCCTATCATATTTACCTGGGCCGGCAACAGCTTTCATTTGGCCTGGCGGGTAAAATATTTCAGTACAGGATTAACCGGGATCAGCTCAACTTTGGGGATGATGGCGATCCGGTGTTCAACGGAGACTTCAAGACCGTGGCTTACAGTCCGGATGCTGATGTAGGGGTCCATTTTGTGGATCCCAACTATTTTGTTGGCTTTTCTGTCAGTAACCTGCTCGAGACTTCCGTAAAGTCAGGAGGTAGTGATATTGCAGATTTCCAAACCGACAGGCACTACTGGCTTATGGGGGCTTATCGTTTCCATTTATCAGATATGCTGGACCTGGAATCCGGTACCTTGCTGAAAACAACAGAGAACTGGAATCCACAGGGTGATTTTACCTTAAAGCTCTTTTATGCTGACCAGTTCTGGGGTGGACTCTCCTACCGAACCAACAAAAGTATGGTTCTCCTCCTGGGGGTCCGGGTTGATATACTCTATTTTGGATATTCCTTCGACTGGGCATTTTCAGAGATCGGACATTTTAATTATGGATCCCACGAAATTACCCTTTCAGTAAAAATAGGTGATAATGCCCGGCGTTATAAGTGGCTGAACCGCTACTAAACCTTTCTGATTATATTTGCATCATGAAGGTTCTTCTTGTTGGTAAATCCGCAAAAATAGGTGGAGCAGCTATTGCTTCCTACCGGCTGATGGAAATCCTCAGGAAGAATGGGGTCAGCGTAAAAATGCTTGTTCAGGAAGAAAGTGATGAAGATGCCGGGGTCTTTTCCACTACCCGAACTTCCATTAAAAAGTGGATCAATTTTATGCGCTTTGCATGGGAGCGTATGCTTTTCTTCAGGCATGAGAAAAGCAAAGAAGTTCGATTTGTATTTTCACTGGCTAATACCGGAGAGAGCCTGAAACGGAACAGACTTATCAGAGAGGCCGATATTATTCATCTGCATTGGATTAATGCCGGCTTCCTTTCTTTAAAATCTATCAGGGAGTTGTTGGACCTGGGAAAGCCTGTGGTCTGGACCTTTCATGATATGTGGCCCATTACCGGGGGATGTCATCATGCATTAAGCTGTCCCGGGTATAAGCAGGACTGTGGGGAGTGCATCTATCTGAAGAAGCCCGGAAAGCATGATCTGTCACACCGCTTATGGAAAAAAAAGAGCAGGATCTTCAAGGACCGGAATATCGCGGTGGTTACGCCCAGTAACTGGCTGCGCGATCGTGTCAGGGAAAGCTCTCTGTTCGGGCAGATGAATGTTCGAGCCATTCACAATCCGGTCGATCAGACTCAGTTCAGACCAGTGGACCGGGGATTGGCCTGCAGGAATTTTGGATTGGATCCCTCAAAAAGATATATCCTGTTTGGAGCAGCCTCCGTTAGGAACCTGTACAAGGGATTTACATATTTTCTGGAAGCCCTGAAACAATTGAGTCAGAATCCGGAAGAAACAGACAGCGTGGAAATAATATTGTTTGGCAAGACCGGTGGAGAAGTGTCCCATATGTTTCCCATGAAAGTACACAGCTTCGACTATATCAATTCGGTGGAAGACATGGTGGAACTCTATAGTATAGCGCACATGTATGTCATTTCCTCCCTGCAGGATACCTTCCCGACTACCATTATGGAATCCATGCTTTGCGGAACCCCTGTCGTGGGCTTCCGGACCGGAGGAATACCGGAAATGATTGAGCACTTTGAGGACGGATATCTGGCCGAGCATAAATCGGCCACTGATCTGGCAGAAGGGATACGTTGGATCCTCTCATACGATCCATATGCAAAACTTACCGAGCTGGCCCGCAAGGCAGCAGTCAGAAGGTTTTCCATGGAGGCCTTGGCAGAGAAGCATGTAGAACTATACAAGAGATTATTAAACAGAAGTCAGGCATGAATTCCTCTCCTAAAATATCAGTTATCACAGTAGTTTTTAATGGGGAGCAATACATCGGGAGGACCATTGAAAGTGTGCTTGCCCAGACATACAAGGAGATAGAATATCTTATTATTGACGGGAAATCCACCGATCAAACCCTGGATGTTATCGGAAGCTATGATGGGATCCACAAGGTGATCAGCGAGCCTGACAAGGGGCTGTACGATGCCATGAACAAGGGCCTGAAACTGGCCACCGGTGATTATGTCTGGTTCCTGAACTCGGGCGACCAGATCTACAGGAATGATACCGTAGAAACTCTGGTAGCGGGACTGACCGGGAGGCCGGATATGATTTACGGGGGGACCATGATTATTGATGAATCCCAGAATGAGGTAGGTGACCGAAGGTTAAAGCCACCGGCTCAACTCACCTGGAGATCGTTCCGGCAGGGGATGATTGTCTGTCACCAGTCCATGCTGGTAAAAAGAGAAGAAGCCCCTGAATTTAATCTTGATTACCGCTTATCGGCCGACATTGACTGGGCCATCCGTTCGGCAAAAGAAGCCAGGCAGATCTATAATTCAAAGCAGGTTCTCTCCAGGTTCCTGGAGGGCGGGCTCACCGAGCACAATATTAAAGCGGGCTTAAAAGAGCGCTTTGCCATTATGCGGCATTATTATGGCTTGATCCCTACCATACTCAGGCATTTTGTATTCGGGATCAGATTAACCAATTTCTATCTCAGGCACAGACGGATATAGGCCTACCTGCCTTCAGCCTTCTTTATGCGATTTATGATCTCCATCCCCGTGATCCCCTCCATTCCCAGAGTTTTTAAATGGTCGAGTATATCGGTATAGTGCTTTGAAATACCCGGGATTTCCCATTCATTGAAGAAGGAGTTGTGCCAGAGCAAGGAGAAGACCCCGTTGAACTTTAGCACTTCAGCAGCCAGGTCCTCAATGGCTTTTTTCGATTGGCTTAGATTCAGGTTGCGGTAGTAGAAATGCGTTACATCCATAAGCGTGAGAGGAATCTCCCAGTAGTCCATGGCCCTGTTTTGATCGAAATCAAAAAATTTGTAGGGCCAGCAATAGGAATTCCTGAATCCATCAAATTCAGCATATCCCAGGCTTGCATCGTAAACAAGTCCGGCTTCAGCCTGAATGGGGGCAGTGATCCCTGGTGCAAATCTCAGGTAGTGCTGCCGGATGCCGGTGACCGGTTTGGAAGAAACAGCCCGGAGATGCTCTACTGTTCTCTGCATGGCCTGGGGATTATCAAAGGATTGCATGGTTCCATGAATCCCTATCTCGTGACCCCGGACCAATAGATCTCCGATCAGTTTCCTGATCTTCTTGTGATTGAAGGAGTAGCGCGAATTATCGTATTTCCCGTCCTTTTCCAGGAAGAAATAGGTGCTGAGGAATCCCCGTTCCGATTCCCATTCCATCAGCTTGTTGAAGGTCCAGAACGGATTGCACTTCGAAAATGGATTCAGAAAGTGATAAAGCGCGGTAAATGCATCCCGGATCCTACCCTTCAATTTGAAGGGAGAGTCGGCCAGTCCCAGAAGTTGTTTGAACTTATATGCGGTCTCTTTGAAGTCATACGCATCTATGAGGTCCACATCGTGACTGAGCATCAGAATGGGCCCCTGGAATACGGTCTTGTCCTGAAAAGGAATCCCGTTTTTTTTACAGAATTGTCTGAGGCCGGTCAGAATGATTTCCATATAGTAGTTGACCACCGGTTTATCAATAATCCCCAGATTGAATTGAAGCGATTCCGTGTAGGGGAATCTGCCATACTGGTCAGCAGCTCCGCTTTTGAATTCTTCATATCCCGATAACAGATGAAAAATAGACTTCAGCAGGTCGTGGTGAAAGACCAGGCTCTTCTCACCAATACTGTAAAACGTATCATGGATCTTGTCGATGGGGTACAAAACCGGAATGCCATCAATCCGGATCACTTTTTTCAAACTTAGTTCATTATCTGAAGCAGGGAAGCATACGGAAGGGTTTCCCGGGTCCGGTTTCTCCCCGTAGCTGATTAAAAGCCGCAGCTCCTCATCCAGTTCGGCATGATGTCCGATGTGATCAAGTACATAGTCAAGTTGTATGGCTGTGAGTCTGCTTTTCATCTCAGTCACTAATTTACTTGTTAAGTTGAATATTCTCCTCATCTGCTTTCTTTTTTTGTGTTTCTTTGATTAATATTAAGTCTCTTTGAATCAGACTAAAAGTCATAAGGGAACCCGCCGCCTGGCCATCACAGCTTATATGTTGAGTATGGGCGGAGTCAGCAATTTTATCCTTGAACTTGGAAAATTCTTAAAGTCAAATGGATATGATGTATCCATCATATGTACTGACGGGAAAGGAGACTGGTACGAAAAAATCGGGCAGGAAGGATTCAAGGGCAAATTCTTTAATTCCGCCATTTATGAA
>JAYEOJ010000070.1:0-5376 GCA_034722835.1 Bacteroidota bacterium
CCCAGAATCCGTCCCCGCCTTTGATGGACTTCCAGTCCTCATTGCTTACCCCCTGGGAGCTTTTGTTCATGGAAGGTCCACCCAGAGTGTTGTTGTCCTGGGTTCCACCGTATACGTTATAGAATGGTTCTTCGTTATCCACAAATACCCGGTAGAACTGGGTAACGGGCAGGTTCGGTTTAAACAGGTAGGTTAAGCCACCATCAAAGGTTTCGTATACACCACCATCCCCGCCAATCAGAAAATGCTGCGTGTCCTGTGGATCAATCCAGATGGCATGATCATCCACATGCCGGTTATCATTGCCCAGATTATTCCAGGTCTTTCCGCCATCTAAGGTGATTTTGGACCTGGTCTCCATGGAGTATACCTTGTTCACATCCACCGGATCGCAGATAATCTCATTGTAATACTGTCCGCTGGCATGATGATCGCTCATTTTTTCCCAGGAAGCCCCCCGGTTATCCGAGCGAAAGAATCCTCCCTTTCCTTCTGCAGCTTCCATGATCAGGTAGACCACGTTCCGGTCGGCCGGTGAAATAGCAATGCCCATTCCCCCGATATGCACCTTGGGTAGTCCCTTCATGGATTTGGTCCAGGTCTCCCCCCCATCCAGGGAACGGTATACGGCCGATTCGGGGCCTCCGCCTATTTTGGTAAATACATGGCGCCTGCGCTGTTCGCTGGTGGCATACATCACATCGGGGTCCACCGGGTCCATCACCACGTTGTTCACCCCTGTATTTTCGCTGATTTCCAGCACCTTCGTCCAGCTTTCTCCCCCATCGGTGGTTTTATAGAGTCCGCGCTCTCCACCTGGTCCCCATAAAGAACCTTCAGCCGCCACAAAAACCACATTGGAGTTCCTGGGATCCACCACAATTCCTCCAATTTGCCGCGACTCTTTCAGTCCCATGTTCTCCCAGGATGCTCCACCGTCTTCCGACTTATAGATACCATCCCCGTAACCCAGGGCACGCTGGTGGTTGTTTTCTCCCGTACCCAGCCAGAGCACATTGGGATTATCAGGATCCATAGTAATCACACCTGTTGAGTATGAGCCATATTTATCGAATATGGGCTTGAAGGTGGTACCATTATTTACTGTTTTCCAGACATTCCCGGAAGCAATGGCCACATACCATTCGCTCTGGTTTTCGGGATTCACAGCAAAGTCCGCCACGCGTCCCGAGGCCAGGGCCGGACCAATGCTGCGCCATTTAAGTCCGGATAGCAGACCGGAATCAATTCCTGTTGTCTTTTCCTCTTCCTTGTTATTCTTTTTCTTCTGAGCTGTTAACTCCACCGGACTGAACACCACGGCCATAGCAATCATTGCAGGTATCATCAGAAACCTGGCACATCTTAATGTATTCATCGTGTTGGGAATTTAGACCCTAAATATCACTATTTTTACACAAAATTCAAGGAAATGACCGATACTTTACTGAATCATAGATCCATCCGGAAATACAAAACGGATCCTATTCCCAACACCATCCTCGATTACATTCTGGAAGCCGGGACCCGGGCCTCCACCACAGGGAATATGCAGCTTTATTCCATCGTAGTTACCACCGAAGAAGGGATCAGGGAAGAACTGGCCCCATGCCATTTCAACCAGCCGATGGTGAAAGAAGCCCCGGTAGTACTCACCTTCTGTGCCGATTTTAATCGTTTCAATCGCTGGTGCAGACAGCGCAAGGCCGAACCGGGTTACGATAACTTCCTTTCCTTCTTTACCGCAGCCATCGATGCCCTGCTGGTGGCTCAGAATGTATGTGTGGCAGCCGAGGATGCCGGATTGGGAATCTGCTACCTGGGTACCACTACGTATATGGCTGGAAAGATCATTGATATCCTGGATCTTCCCTCAGGAGTGGTGCCGGTCACCACAGTGACTGTGGGCTACCCCGACGAATGGCCCGAACCCACCGACAGGCTCCCCCTGGAGGCGGTGGTACACCGGGAAAAGTATAAGGATTACTCTGAAAATGATATCGACCAGCACTACCGGGAGAAGGAGTTAATGGAGACTTATCAAACGTTTATCAAAGAACACAAAAAAGAGACACTGGCACAGGTATTTACCGATGTTCGATACAAAAAAGATGATAACGTACTGTTTTCCAAGTCTTTACTTGAAATATTAACAACACAGGGCTTTATGAATCATCCATAAAAATGGTGGATTAATAAAACTTTTTTTCCCAGCTTACGTTACAGGGTAATAGAGTCGAGTTTTTTTGTGTTTAGATATATTTTATATTTGTGAAGTACCGATCCCGGATCAAAACCGATTAACCATGAAAAGAGCAGCGATCATTTTAGCAGTAGTATTTGCAGTGGGCATCCTGATGAGTTCTTGTAACAAGAATATTTGCCCGGCCTATAGCCAGGTCGATACTGAGCAGACCCTGCCCAATGGATAGTCCTGATCCAGGATTTCCGCTCCAAATAAGCTAAGATTTACCTTTGGTAGATCTTTTTGTTTGTCCGCCCGTCAACAATTGCCTTTAATATTTCGTTATTTTGCATGGTGTTTGTGGAGCTATAAGCGATGAGAAGAGCATGCATATTCATCTTTGTTTTTGTGCTTTCGGCAGGTTCGCTGCTGGCCCAGGGTGAGATTGATGAACAAAAGCGCGTGATGCTCAGGGATGAGAGAACCTTTGCAGGATTTCTATATTCCAATGGTTATGGGGCCAATTACCGCTACGGGTACTGGAGGAATGCGCGGAACCAGTTTATCATAGATGCCGATTTCGCCTATGTTAAACATCCCAAAGAGGTCAAAACATCGGTCTCATATAACTACTCTACATACCGCTATGTATACGGAAAGAAGAACCTATTCTGGGAACTGAAGGGAACCGCCGGATGGCAAAAGGAGCTTTACCGTAAGATTGACCGTAGCGGGATCTCCGTAAGGTTGTATTACGCGGGGGGACTCTCCGTTGGTTTTACCAAACCTGTATATTACAAGGTATTCACCACATCGGCCAGAAGTGAAATCCTGAAGGAAGAGTACCTGAAGTTTGACCCCAGCATACACCAGGGGAGCATCGGTGGGCGCGGACCTTTCTACATGGGTTTCGATGAGTTAAAGGTGATCCCGGGAATATACGGGAAAACAGGTTTTAGCTTTGAATACAGTCAGAAGGATGCTATTGTTCATGCCCTGGAGGCGGGAGTAAGCCTTACGGTCTACCCCAAAGAGATCCCGATTATGGCCACGGAGCAGAATAATTTTCTCTTTTTCACCCTCCATGTGGGCTACCGCTTTGGCCGGATTATCGATATAAGTGAAGCCGCCCGGTCCAGGAGCAGGAAAGAGAAAAAAGCCGAGCGAAAGGCAGCAAAAGCCGCCCAATCTCAAATGCAATATTAAATCTATATTAATACCAGAATTTGCCCCTGAACAGGTTTTGCCAATTTGATATAATTGCGTAAATTCGCACTCCTGTTATTTCAAAAACAATTTATATCGTAATCATTTAATAATTAAAAACATGGGAAAAATAAAAGTTGGTATTAATGGATTTGGCCGGATCGGAAGACTGGTTTTCAGGGTGGCTGCTGATATGCCTGAAGTTGAAGTTGTAGGCATTAACGACCTCATTGACGTTGACTACATCGCTTATATGCTAAAATATGACTCTACTCATGGACGTTTCAACGGAACAGTAGAGGTCAAAGACGGAAACCTGGTAGTAAATGGTTCTACAGTAAGGGTTACTTCCGAAAGAAATCCTGCAGATCTGAAGTGGGACGCCGTAGGTGCCGAGTATGTGGTTGAATCCACAGGACTTTTCCTTACCAAAGAGAAGGTCCAGGGACATATAGAAGCCGGAGCCAAAAAGGTAATCATGTCTGCTCCTTCCAAGGATGATACTCCCATGTTCGTAATGGGTGTAAACCATAAGAAATACAGCAGCGATATGAACTGTGTTTCTAATGCTTCCTGTACCACCAACTGCCTGGCCCCTGTTGCCAAGGTACTGAACGACAAGTTTGGTATCCTTGAAGGTCTGATGACCACTATACATGCTACCACTGCCACTCAGAAAACCGTTGACGGACCTTCCATGAAGGACTGGAGAGGCGGACGCGGAGCAGGACAGAATATCATTCCTTCTTCCACAGGAGCTGCCAAGGCTGTTGGAAAAGTTATTCCTGAGCTGAATGGTAAACTTACAGGTATGGCTTTCAGGGTTCCTACCCCGAACGTAAGTGTTGTTGACCTTACCGTACGCCTTGATAAAGGTGCTTCTTATGATGCAGTTTGTGCTGCCATGAAGGAGGCCAGCGAAGGCGAACTGAAAGGTATTCTTGGTTATACTGAAGAATCTGTTGTTTCAAACGACTTCCTCGGTGAACTTTGTACTTCAGTCTTCGATGCAGGTGCCGGAATCGGTCTGAATGACAACTTCGTAAAAGTTGTTAGCTGGTACGACAACGAAATGGGATACTCCGCTAAAGTTGTTGAACTGCTGATTCACATGAACAGCGTAGATAAGGCTTAAACATCACTTCTTTCATTATATTACCCGGGGGAGCCTGTACAGGTTCCCCTTTTTCTATGCAAAAAAAAAACGCCCCGGTTTACCGGAACGTTAACATGCTTTGGTTGGGGTTGGAACTAATAGTATTCGATATGCTCAAATGGAATCTGGATGGTCTGTTCATAATGAATCCCCAGCTCCTCGATGGATTCATCCCCCTCCTCAAAGAACCAGAGAATCTTTACATCCTTTCCTGAGTCGTGGTTGATTTTCATGATCCGCAGTACCTCCAGCATATATTTGGATGAACCACTGTTGATATATTCGAGCTTAATACTCAACACCGTCTGTTCGACAGGTGAAAGGAAGTACTCATTGATCCAGTCAATCAACGCTTCGAAAAACTCTCCCGGATCTTCCGGGATCGATCTTCCCTCCATGGAAAGTTCGCCGGTGTCGGCGATAAACTCCACTTCAGGTGAGTTGAATGTCTTTTTCAAATAAAGGTCTTCCATAAACGATGTGGTCTTATTCGTAACGCAATGCAAGAATCGGATCAAGCTTTGAAGCCTTTACGGCTGGAAAATATCCTGAAATCACCCCCACAATAAAACAAAGTCCGATCCCGGTAAATATCCATTTCCATGGAATGATGAAACTTGAGTCAATGGCTAAAGATACACCATTTCCAATGACAATTCCTAACAAAATGCCAACAACAGCCCCCATCTGGCCAATCACAATTGCCTCATAGAGAAACTGGCGTTTGATCATCACTGACTTGGCTCCCAGCGCTTTCCGGGTACCAATCTCTTTGGTGCGTTCCGTAACCGAAACCAGCATAATATTCATCAATCCAATCACCGCCCCC